>LLZO01000157.1 GCA_001567545.1 Candidatus Tepidiaquacellales bacterium OLB5 | reverse complement strand
AAAAGCTTATTGTGCTCAGGTCCTTCCTGGTTAATAACCTTGTATTCCGGGATAAAATCAGTGTTTGCCTGAGTATATTCAAGCAGCTTGCTTTTATAGTTTTCATCGAACTGGTTAAGCCACTTTACATCCAGCTTTTTAAAGATCTGGTTATTCAGGAATTCCTTTGCAGCATCATAGCCGCGGTCAAGAAAAATTGCCCCGACAAGAGCTTCGTATGCATCAGAAAGAATAGTATCATAGCCGTCTTCGATGCTTTTAAGCGCCGTAGGCGCGGCTAGCAGGTATTTCTGCAGATCAATAACTTTGGCGCGCTCAGCCAGAAACCGCTGGTTTACCAGCACAGAGCGGTATTTGGTTAAATCGCCTTCTTCTGAATCAGGAAAATTTTTGTAGAGGTATTCTGCAACAACTGAATCAAGCACAGCATCACCAAGATACTCAAGCCGTTCATTGCTGGTGAACTTAACTCCGTTTGCTCCCTTTGATTTAAGGAATGAACGGTGCGTTAACGCATTAATAAAAAAATTCTTATGGATTATCTGGTAATCAATGCTTGCCTGGAAGGCTTTGAAGTCAAATGAAGCGATTGCGGAATAAATATCATCTTCCTCTTTCCGCCTTATTAATGCCGGGACGAATTTTCTGAGGGTCTTTAATACACCAAACATTTTATCCTGTTCGTAATATATTCTCTTTCAATAAGTACTTTAAAGAAATTCTATTCTTCGTACTTTTTAAACACCAATGCAGTGTTATGTCCGCCAAAACCTGAATTATCACAAAGTACTGTATTGATATCCTTTTTTAAAGCTTTATTGGGTACATAGTTCAGGTCCAGGCCATCATCGGGAGTTTCGTAGTTAATTGTAGGCGGAACCATACCCTTATTAATTGTTAAAACAGATGCAATTGATTCAACTGCGCCGGCTGCACCAAGCAGATGTCCCAGCATACTTTTAATTGAGTGAACCGGGATATCATATGCATGTTTGCCAAGAACTGTTTTTATTGCAGCTGTTTCATTTTTATCATTGTAATATGTGGATGTACCGTGGGCATTTACACAATCAATATCTTCAGGCTTCATTCCTGCATCAGCAATAGCAATTCTCATTGCTTCTGCTACGCCTTCACCTTCCGGTGCAGGTTCAGTAATATGGTGTGCATCAGCAGTTAAGCCGATACCCGAAATTTCTGCGTAAATCTTTGCTCCGCGGGCTTTTGCAAACTCAAGCTCTTCAAGGATCAGTGTGCCGCCGCCTTCACCCATTACAAAACCGTCGCGGTTCTTATCGAACGGGCGCGATGCTTTTTCAGGAGCATCGTTGCGGGTAGAAAGCGCTTTCATAGCATTAAAGCCGCCTACACCCATCGGACAGATAACAGCTTCTGAGCCGCCGGTAACCATTACATCTGCGTTACCGCGCTGTATTAACATCACAGAGTCTGCAATTGAATGAGCTGAAGTTGTACAAGCAGAAATTGTTGCATAATTGGGTCCTTTGAGGCCAAAACGCATTGAAATTCTGCCTGCTGCTATATCTGCAATAAGCATGGGAATAAAGAACGGGCTGATCCTGTCAGGATTACCCTGCTTATCATAAAGCTTTCTCTGTTCTTTATCATATGTCCACATTCCGCCGATACCTGAACCGAAAACAACACCAACCCTGTACGGATCGGTTTTAGTCATATCAATTCCTGAATCTTTGAAAGCCATTTCAGAAGATGCCAGGGCAAACTGCGTGAACGGGTCAACCCTCTGTGCCAGTTTCCTGTCCATATAATTCAACGGATCAAAACCTTTTACCTGGCAGGCAAATTTTGTATCATAGTGTTCTGTATCAAAGTATGTAATCGGACCGGCCCCGCTTTTACCGCTAATCAGGTTTGTCCAGAATTCATCTATTGTATTGCCAACCGGTGATACTACACCAAGTCCTGTAACAACAACACGCTTTTTTTGCATTTGAGTAATAAGCTTAAATAATTAAGCTACTTTTGATTTTACATAATTAACAGCATCACCAACTGTCTGAATTTTTTCCTGGTCTTCATCAGGTATCTGGATATTGAAACGGTTTTCAAGCTCCATAATAAGCTCAACTGTATCAAGTGAATCTGCGCCGAGATCATTTATAAATGATGCGCCGGGTGTGACTTTTGATTCTTCCACACCTAATTTTTCAATAATTGCCTCTTTTATCTGAGCTTCTACGTCAACTGACATTTAGATTCCTCCTGTTTAAGAATGATTTTTTTTAGAATAATCACAAAATTACTAAAAAAAATATCAATTTTAAAGGGGATTGATTATTCATAAAATTAGCCGTTTTCGGAATTATTTTAACCTTAAATGCATTAAAAAAAGAATACTATGTTTAATTTTTAACAATTTATCAATATTTTGCGCAAATGAAGATATTTTCAATTATTCTGATAATTTTAATGACATCTATTAATATTCCTTCACAGGATTTTTTTTATGCTGTCGCTAAAGAACCAGCTCCGGTGCTTAATACCCCTGACTTCCGGTCTGTATTCGGGGGAGCTGACAGTATGACAGTTAAAACAGATAATTCCGGACTGATTCGCGAACTGGAATTTATTGCCCTGCCGGGCACTGTATTTGAGCTGCTGGGTGAATTTGACCATGGCACTCACAAAATATTTAAAGTTGAAACAAATGAATATGAATACGGCAGCGAGCTGTTTATTGACAGCCGTTTTGTTGAGCTTAAAAAAAATAAGCCGGGCAGCCGGTTTATTGAAATGCCGAAGAAGGAAAATATTTATAAATTCCTGGATAAAGTTGTTGGCAATCGCTACTGCTGGGGCGGGAATTATAATGCAGGCATAGAAAAACTTATAGAGCTATACAGACCCAAAGAAAATTTAAGCGGCGCAGCAAAAGATGAATGGATACTTGCAGGGTGTGACTGCAGCGGATTAATGTATGAGGCAACAAACGGATACACTCCGCGCAATACCAGCAAGCTTATTAATTACGGTACTTCGGTGGAAATTGAAGGATTAACAGCTGAAGAAATTGCTGCTAAATGCAAACCGCTGGATATGATTGTATGGGATGGTCACGTAATTTATGTGTATGATGAAAAAACCTCTATTCAAAGCAGCCTTTCAAAGGGGGGTGTAATAAAGCTTGACCTGATAGAAACGCTCCGTGAAGTAATGAACACAAGGCAGCCCGTTAATGATTACAGCTCAACAAGGGAGCAAAGATTTGTGATAAGGAGATGGCTTGAAGAATAATGCCAAATTACAGATTACAAATTTATAAATTATAAATTCGAGAATTAAAAACTTCTAACATTATACATACAAATAAATAATTCAAATATAAATATTTAAAAATAGCTCCGTAGGAGCGGAATGTTTGTAACTAAATATTCCACAAATATAAAGAGCTCCGTCAGGAGCGATATGTGTTTTCAGTAACAAATTTATTTCCAACAATACTTTTATTTACTAAAAAGTCGTCTGGATTCCCGCTTACGCCCTAAAGGGGTAAACAGGGAATGACAAGCAAGTTAATGAATAGCTTTATTTAACCTGTTCATAATAGCAGCCCCTATCCCCTTTTCAGCAACCTTCTGGCACCAGATGGTTTTAATTCCTTCGTCATCACACTCGCGGAAAAACGAGAACAGCTTCCGGGCATAATCATTCATAGACCTGCATATCAATACTTTTTCAAACCCTTTACCTAAATTTCTATCCAACCCAATGAACGCTTCATTTCGTTTCACGTTTGACATTTCACGTTTCACATTTATTATTCTCACATCCGCTTTCGGCGAGTAATGTTTATACTTCTGCCCCGGACTTTTTATCTTCCCGCCTTTCTTCTGTATCACAGCATTTTTATCCAGCTTTTTAATCTGCTCCAAGGTTACGCTGCCGGGTCTGAGTATCACAGGATTTTTCCCCGTGCAGTCAATTACGGTTGATTCCAGCCCGTATTTTGCAGGCGGACCAATCAGCAGGCAGGGAATTTTGTTATTAAAATCGCGCAGCACGTGTAAAAAATTTGTAGGAGATGGTGAGCCTGAGAGATTTGCGCTCGGAGCAGCTATCGGAACGCCTGCAGCCTTAATAAGCTGCTGTGCCAGCCTGCCTGCAGGCATTCGGATTGCGATTGTATCAAGTCCCGCAGTAGTTGCCGGCGGAATTATTTCGTTCTTCTTTAATATTACAGTCACCGGACCCGGAAAAAATTTGCTGATTATCTTTTTAGCTGAAGGAGTAATTTCCTGTGCAAGAACATTTATATCCTTTTTATTGGCAATATGTACAATAAGCGGATTATCGACTGGTCTGCCTTTAGCTTTAAATATCTTTTTAACGGCTTTTTCGTTATAAGCATCAGCACCAAGTCCGTAAACGGTTTCCGTTGGAAAAGCGGCAATTTCACCCGCTTTTATAAAAGCTGCAGCAATTTTGGGGTTATTTGTGACTGTGGTTTTCAATTAAAAATAAAAGTTACATTTAATTTAGATGAAAATTGAGTGATGAGAATTGGACAATAGCAATATAGTATTGAAATTCACTTATTGTTTAAATTGATAATATTTAAAACATCAATTAACCTTTTAGTTTTATAATTTTTCAAATTGATATATACTAGAATTAATTTTGATTTTTTATAAATTGTGAAGCTTCAGTAATAGAAATATCTAAAAAAATGTTTTATATATGTCGATATTTCATTATAATTTTTGATACGAAAATATTTAATGATATCTAAAATAACATAACTGCAATATTCTAAACTTACAATTCCGGTACTAACTATTGTATCTTTGTATTGAGGTGAATTTAAACTAATTTTTATTTTATCTTCATTAGCAGTAAAATAATCACCAATCATTGCACTGAGATGTATCTGTTTTGAACTAACACCATAAACACTAATATATTCTCTAACATATTCATCACCCAAATATTTGCATATCTCAAGTAAACTAGGATTCCTATTAAAATACTTAAAAGCCCAGCTATATGGATATTTGGGATGATAATTATCTTTATATTTGTCATATTTTAACTTAATTGCTTCTATATCTGTTTGACTTAAATTCATATCTTGAAAATAATTGGAATTGAATTTTACACTCTCAACGATGTGTATCCAACGCTCAACAAATTGAAATTCGTAAAATAACCGTAACTTTTCTTTAGTATGTTCTTTAAAAATAAAATCGTTATATATATATGTCTCATATAAACTTCTGAGAATAATCCCCGCTTGAATTTCCAAACCATTGTAAAGACAATAAAATATACTTAAAAGATCAAGTGCTGATTTATTATAAATTGTAAATAAAGAATTTTCTTCAACTACATTAGTTTTCATGCCACTAAATTGACTTAAAAAATTCGTTATAAAATAAAATGAGTTGATTTTTTTTAAAATGAAATCGTATTTTTGCCTTTGTTTACTTAATATTGGTAAAACATCTTTTTTTGAACGCACATAATAGTCAGAAAATATTTTATCATATTTTCTAATTATTGACTGAAATCTGGATTGTTCCATTATGAAATTTTAAACTTAAAAATATTTAAAATATTTAACAAAAAGTTATTGAATAGTTCATTATGCCAAAATTGATAAAAACGATTTACTTCAATTTAATTGCACGAAATTTAATTTGTTTGACTTCATTACGTACCTCAAAGCTTAAATCAGTAGAAAGCAATTCTATAATTTCTTTGAAAATAACACTTTCAATCTTTCTTTTAACTAAGTTTGAGCACGCATTTGCAACAATCCACCTGACAGTAGTATTATTATTCTTAGACAAATGATGAAGTCTAATAATAAGTGTATCAATTTTAATAGAATCTGTTTTATCAACCGTTTGCGATAAAAATTTGACTGACCAGTTTAAAATATCTGTATTACTATTATATAATTGTTGAAATAAATAATTATTTAAGAATTCTTTAACTTCTTCTAAACCATTCTGCTTTTCCAATAAAATTGCTAAATTACCAAACATAATTATAATTAATTTAAATGTACTTTCTTTAAAAATTTGGCTGAATAACTCTGTATATTTATTTAAAGCTAATTTATACTTCTCGTTATTCATTAAAAGAAAACAACTAATTGATTCTGCTTTTAATATAATATAATCAAAATATGGCCCATCAAAATCATTTTCTGATAAGTATCGACTTTTCACATCATCAAATTCACTATTAATAATTTTTATCAAAACTTTATTTAATTTTTCTTTTTTTTCTGATTCTAAATATTGAATCAATTTCTGCAAACTTTTAACACATTGTGTCCTCTTATAAGGGACTAAATTATCGGAATCCAAATAGTTAATTAATAGTTCAATTATTTTTAAAATATTATTTTTGTCAATGTCCATGCAAATCCGAGATAGTATCTTTGTAATATCGTAACCCCCAGCGCCAAAATTATTGATAGTTTCTCGTTTTACTTCACTATTTAAAATTTCACAAAAGTAATCGACCATACTATTATCAATTTCTATATCCCTAAATTTTGCAAATAATGTGTTTGACAAAATTAGATATTCAAACAAATGAAAATTTTCTTTATCTTTATAAAACTTATTTGAAACAATTTTGTATACATAACCTAATAAATTTCTATGACTATACATAATATTCTGCCAAACTAGATAAATATCGTACTTATCATCAACTTTATTCAACAAGGTTTTTGTTAACTTGATTATTTTTTTTGCATCAATTAGATTAATTAAACTATAGTTTATCTTTTCTAAAAGTTCGATATTAGCATCAAACTTAATTCTATTTTCAGAAGATATGTTTCTAATTAAAATCCTTAAAAGTCGATTAGTTTGAGTCTTGTTTAGTCTATTAGTGAGTTTTTTTTAAAACTTCTATTGAATTTCTGCCATAGTCATGAGAACTCCATAAACTATACTCTTTGCTTTCAAAAGTACACAAAATTTCAAAAACTTTTGGGATATCTACTTCTGGTATATAATCAGAAAATTCTTTATAAAAAATCAATCGACCATTTAATGCATTTCTATCTCCTTTAAAAGTAAATGTCCAATGCAATATGTCTATAAATTCATTTAAATAATTAAAACCGTGCTCTGCAATAGCTTCTATTCCTTCTTTAGAACAATTAAGTATAAAATTACATAGAGAACTATGAAATAATTCCTTTTGGTTAGTTTCCTTACCTAATAAAAAAGTACTAATCGCAGAAAGATATTTTACATTTTTCCGTCCACTATAATCACCTAAATTTTTACATAAGTTCTCAGAATTTTTCAAATAATTAAAAGCATCCGTGTAGTTATATGATAATTTTGATTTAGATTTTGATGCTAATGAAAATAATTCATACAGATAATTTATTAATCCATTATATTTATAATTTAAAATCATTTCATAATCTTTTTTTTGTTTAAGTCTTACAGATTCTCTAAAGTACTCCCAACCTTTGTTCTCTGCTTTATCGTTTAAGTAAAATCTGTCATACATTACATTGCTTAAATTTGAATACAATGCCGATACAGCATCCCATTCAGCTAATTTAGACAAAATTGAAATTGCTTTATTATAAAAAAGTATTGCATTATCGTAATCTTCCTTAACATGATACAAATTTCCGTAATTTGAAAGTAATATAGAGTAATAATACTTATCTTTCATTAGATCAAACTTTGCCTTATTAAAATAAAATTCTGATTTTTGATAATCATCATTTTCTCTATACATTATCCCAATAAACATCTTAATTAAACCCATTAACAATGTGGCTTTCGTAATTGGATTTACTAATAGAGATTCAAAAATAGTTATAGATTCATCGACTTTATTTTGACCACAAAGGATTAATGCTTGCATCAAAAAATATTTTTTATCTTTAATAAAATTTGGATCAATTTTTATAGCTAAACTCAAATAAGATTCAGCATCTTGAAATTCATTATTTTCTAATTTCATTACAGCTAAAAAGTACTTTATTTTAAAAAGTAATTTATTATCTATATGCTGATTCTTATGTTTTAATCTATGGTCTAAATCTTTCAGATTATTAATAGCAATATTTAATGAATACAGCCTTCTTTGGGATAATGCGAAATTAATTGAGATTCGAACTTTTTCATTGTCATAAGAATTTTTTATCGTAAATCGACTTTATATTATTTTCATATTCATTTTGAAATTGTATTAAACCTTTATCGGCTAATTTATTATATTCTCCTATTAAAAAATCATAAATAGGCTTATAAATTAATAAATCATGTATGTATATTCCCTTTTGTTCTTTATATAATATTTGAATTAATTCTATATATGAATACTTCGTAAGTTCATTGTTTTTTGGTATTTCTAAATTCAAATTTCCAGTTCCTGAATACCCAACTCTATTGATATAATCCCTTAAATTTACCCAATATGCTTTATTTTCTGACGTATAATAGAAAATAAATAGCACTGGTGTATTACTTTCTTTCCATACAGAAATATCTTTTTCTTTAAGATTAAAAACAAAATGTTTATCCGTAGTCTTTTTTAAATGAGTATCTCCTGATTTTAATTGAGCTCTCATTACTAAAGGTAAATATCTGTTTTGTGCTATATTTTTGATCTTCTTTTCTTCAGTAAAGTTTATATAACAATCATAGCCAAAATCAAAATCTATATAAATTGGTTCAAATTGTGCATGCATTTCAATAAATATCTTTTCAACATAATTACTACCAAGTGCATTAATTTCTCTCTGTTTTGAAAGTATTTTACTCATACTAATGTTCTATTTTAACAAAAAAAGGCTTATCCGTATTTTCAACGGATTAAGCCCTCTATCTAATTTTCTGCATGTTAGTTTGTTTCTTTAACTAAAACAAACCTGTGCAGGCAAATTAATGCAAAGTTTAATTTAAATCAAGCAAAATATTTCTTTAACAATTCAAATATCCCCCAAAAAGGCTATAAACTTAATATTATACAATTTTATGACATAAATCATACTAATTGATGACCCGTAGTTTATTTTTGAATAATGAATAATTTGTTTTTTAAATAAAAAGATCTCAATTAAGCATTATAAAATGGAACGCAGAAAAGTAACTATTGACGGCAACGAAGCAGCAGCATATGTTGCATATAATTTAAACGAAGTTGCGCAATTTACCCTATTACACCATCATCCAATATGGGAGAGCTTTGCGACCAGTGGGCATCAGAAAATAAACCCAATATGTGGGGTGTTGTTCCCACTGTGCAGGAAATGCAGTCCGAAGGCGGCGCATCAGGCGCAGTACACGGCGCACTGCAGAGCGGAGCGCTTACAACAACATTCACAGCATCACAGGGCCTGTTATTAATGATTCCCAATATGTATAAAATTGCAGGAGAGCTTACCTCGACTGTATTCCACGTCACTGCACGTTCTATTGCAGCGCAGGCGCTTTCAATTTTCGGCGACCACAGCGACGTGATGGCAATCCGCCAGACAGGATTTGCCATGCTGGCTTCAGGATGCGTGCAGGAAGCAATGGATATGGCATTGATAGCGCAGGCATCAACGCTTGAAAGCAGGATTCCGTTCCTTCATTTCTTCGACGGCTTCCGCACATCACATGAGGTTATGAAAATAGAAGAGCTTACTCATGATGATATGAAAGCAATGGTTAGCGAAGAGCTTATTCTTGAGCACAGGAAAAGAGCGCTCTCGCCTGATAATCCTTACATACGCGGCACAGCGCAGAATCCCGATGTTTATTTCCAGGGAAGGGAAACTGTAAATAAGTATTATGATAGCTGCCCGGGTATAGTTCAGAAATATATGGATAAATTCGGCGGACTTACCGGCAGAAATTACAGGCTGTTTGATTATTACGGAGCCAAAGATGCCGAACATATTATAGTAATGATGGGTTCCGGCAGCGAAGCTGCAAAAGAAATGGTTGACTGGCTTACAGAAAAAGGTGAAAAAGCCGGTTTAATAATAGTAAGGCTTTACAGACCGTTTTCAATAGAACATCTGGCTGCTGTAATTCCCCCGACAGTCAAAAAAATTACAGTGCTTGACAGGACAAAAGAACCCGGCTCTGCCGGCGAACCGCTGTATCTTGATGTAGTGAATGCAGTTTCAGAATCATTTGCATCAGGTTCGTTAAAGCTTTCGTCACTGCCCAAAATTACAGGCGGAAGGTACGGACTATCGAGCAAGGAGTTCACTCCCGCAATGGTAAAGGCAGTATTCGATGAAATGAAGAAGGATAACCCTAAGAATCATTTTACAATAGGAATAATTGACGATGTAACCAATACAAGCCTTGATTTTAACAGGGAGCTGAACATTGAGCCTAAGGAAACATTCCGCGGTATATTTTACGGGCTGGGAGCTGACGGTACAGTTGGCGCAAACAAGAACTCGATAAAAATTATCGGCGAGGAAACGGATAATTTTGCGCAGGGATTTTTTGTATATGATTCAAAAAAATCCGGTTCAATGACAACCTCTCATTTAAGGTTCGGACCGAAACCGATACATTCCACATACCTGCTTACAAAAGCTAATTTTATAGCATGCCACCAGCCCTCATTTCTGGATAGAATTGATATGCTTGGCAATGCTGAAGAAGGCGCAACATTCCTGCTGAATTCACAGATACCAAAAGAGCAGGTTTTTGCAGAACTTCCGCTTAAAGCTCAGCAGGATATAATAAATAAAAAAATAAAATTCTATATTATAGATGCATATAAGGTTGCACGTGAAACAGGAATGGGATTAAGGATTAATTCTATTATGCAGACCTGTTTCTTTGCAATTTCAAATATACTTCCCAAAGATGAAGCAATTGCAAAGATCAAAAAGACCATTGAAAAAACTTACGGTAAAAAAGGCGATGCAGTTGTAAAAATGAACTGGGATTCAGTTGATAAAACACTTGAAAACCTGTTTGAGGTAGAAGTTCCAGCTGCTGCAAGCGGAAATAAACAGCTTAAAGATGCAGTTTCCAAGGGAGCCCCGGATTTTGTCAGAAAAGTAACATCAATGATGATTGAAGGTAAAGGCGACCTTATACCGGTAAGTAAAATGCCTGTTGACGGAACATTCCCCACAGGAACTGCAATGTGGGAAAAACGCAATATCGCCCTGGAAGTTCCGGTTTGGGATATGAATGTTTGTATCCAGTGCAACAAGTGCGCTATAGTTTGTCCCCATGCTGCTATCAGGCCCAAAGTATATGATAAGAGCGAGCTTATTAATGTACCGGAAACATTCAAATATACAAAGTACAGGGGTAAGGAGTATGGTGAAGGCGCGCAGTATTCACTGCAGGTAGCAGTTGAAGACTGCACAGGCTGCGGTATATGCGTAGAGATATGCCCTGCCAAGAACAAACAGGAAACCCGGTTTAAGGCTATTAATATGGTTCCGTATGAATCAGAAGATTTCAGGCTGAAGGAATCAGCTAACCTGGATTTCTTCTTAAACCTGCCGGAAGTTGACAGGACAAAAATAAATACAGCTGCAGTAAAAGATTCGCAGTTCCTTGAGCCGCTGTTTGAATTTTCAGGCGCATGCCTTGGCTGCGGTGAAACTCCATATGTAAAACTTGTCAGCCAGTTGTTTGGCGACAGAGCCATAGTTGCAAATGCTACAGGCTGTTCATCTATTTACGGCGGCAACCTGCCTACAACACCGTGGACATTAAATAAAGATGGACGCGGTCCTGCATGGAGCAATTCATTGTTTGAAGATAATGCAGAATTCGGTATGGGATTCCGCCTGGCAATAGATAAACATAAAGAACAGGCAGAAATTCTGCTGCGGAAATTTGCATCAGAAACAGGCGAAAAGCTTGTGAATGATCTTCTGAATGCAAAACAATCTACTGAGCTTGAAATTTTTGAACAGCGCGCAAGAGTAAAGGATCTGAAGCGTAAACTAAAGGATATTAAAGGCGATGCAGCAAGATCGCTTGAATGGCTGAGCGATTATCTTGTTAAAAAATCAGTCTGGATAATGGGCGGAGACGGCTGGGCTTATGATATTGGCTTCGGCGGAGTTGACCATGTACTGCTTTCGGGCAAAAATGTTAACCTGCTTGTTCTGGATACGGAGGTATATTCAAACACAGGCGG
>LLZO01000156.1 GCA_001567545.1 Candidatus Tepidiaquacellales bacterium OLB5 | reverse complement strand
CATTTTCAGACCCCTGCATTTGGAGACCACTACATTTCCTGATCCATGCATGTCCAAATCTCTGCAATTTACGGATTGTAAATATCCCCTTTTTACGTGGTTAAATGTTATATTTGTGTAGCACAAATTGGTAAATCTATTTTACTGAAATTATTACAAAAAGCATGAAAATACCGCGTATATTATTAATAATTACACTAATAGCTATATCACTCAGCAGCAAAGCTGCTATGGGGCAGGATCTTGAAACCAGGATCACCGAGATAGTTAAACCGCTGCTTGAGGGCAAAAAGAATATGAGCTTTGCCATAAGCGTTTACGATGTTAACAGTGAAACTCCAAGGTACTTTTACTTCGGGCAGGTTGCAAAGGATAATAATGCTCTGCCGAATGAATACACCGTGTATGAGATCGGTTCAATTACAAAGGTGTTTACAACTACAATACTTACCATGCTTGCCCGTGACGGCAAGCTGAAGATAGAAGACCCTGTGCAGAACTATATGCCGGCCGGAGTATCAATTCATAATTTTACAAGCAATGACCCGATAAAGCTTCTTCATCTTGCATCACAGACTTCGGGTCTGCCACGGCTGCCTGCTAATCTGATGACTGATCCAAAAACTGACCCAAGGAATCCGTATAAAAACTACGGTGAAGCGGAGCTTTCCGGTTTCATTAATAATTTTATTCTTGAAAGAGAGCCGGGAACAAAATACATATATTCAAATCTTGGAATGGGTCTGCTTGGCTACCTGATGGAAAAAGCTTCAGGGAAAACATATGAAGAGCTGCTGAAATATTATATTACTGATTCACTGGGCATGACAATGACTTCGACAAATATAAATGCAGATATGCAGAAAAATCTTGCTAAGCCATACAATGAAAAGGGTGAACCCACACTTAACTGGGATTTCAGCGTTATGGCAGGAGCGGGAGCTATTAAATCAAATCTTTCAGATATGACAAAATGGCTGGCTTTCCAGATGGGAAAAAGCGATAAGATGGAATTTAAAGAGTATCTGAAAATGATGCAGACAAGAAGATTTGAAACAGATATTCCGAATACGGCAATCGGAATGGGATGGCATATTTCCGAAAGCATGTGGGACAGGACAATTATTTGGCATAACGGCGGCACAGGCGGTTACAGAAGCTTTATGGGTTTTATACCTGAAACAAACACAGGTGTTGTTGTTTTAAGCAACCAGGCAAATGATGTTGACGGCGTTGCAGTAGAAATTTTAAAATATATGAACAGGTAAAATTTTCTCATTTGAAAAATATTTTAATCACCGGGGTTTCGGGTTACATTGCGCCTTATTTATGTAAGGCGCTTTTGCATTCAGGCAGTAAGAATGTTTACGGGATTTACAATTCACACAGACCGTATACGAAGGGTATTGAATTAATCCGGTGTAATTTAACAGATACAGAAAAACTAACAAGTGTAATTAAAGACATTAAACCTGATCTTGTATATCACCTTGCATCTGTTACGCCAACCAGGATAACAAACGAAGAAGATACATACATCAGCCGTTTTAACGGCGGCGTAAGCGGAGAAATTGCGAAGCTGTGCACAACGCTGGGCGCGCTGATGATATATACATCAACTGATCTTGTATACAAAGCCGGAACGGATCTGAAAGAAGATACTTCCCCGCTTGAACCGCTGACAATCTACGCCAAAACAAAACTTGAAGGCGAAGAAGCAGTAAAGCAATACGCTGAAAGATATTTTATACTGCGAACATCATTGGTTTATGGTTTTACTTTATCCACATATACATCATTTTTTGATGCAGCATATAAATCGTTATCAGAAGGAAATCAAATAAGGGCATTTACAGACCAGTTCAGAAATGCGCTGTACACAGAAGATGCTGCGGATATTCTTGCAAATCTGCCCGGTAAATACCGGCAGAATGAAATAATAAATTTTTGCGGAAACGAATATATTTCCCGCTATTATATGTGCCTGGGAATGTGTGATGTGTTTGGATTTGAAAGGTCTCTTGTAATTCCCGCAAGCAGCGATGAGTTTACAAAATACCCGATGGTTAAAGAGCTTGGATTGAGCACTGAAAAAAAGAATAAATATGTTTTTGATACAGGTACATATTTGGATAACCTGGGGAAAGCGAAAGAGATAGTGAAAACAATCTCAAATACGGATTTAAGATAGCAGTAAAATTGCGAATACTATCCGCAGAGTCCTCTTCGAGAGACTTTGCAAAGACGAAAGTGTTAATTATATTCAGTTATATCGCAGAGTCCTCTTTGAGAGACTCTGCGAGGACGGGTGTACCGGAACCAAATGTTATATTAAGCAGTTGCTTTTTTTTGAGCAAACCATTTAGCTTCTGCTTCATCAAGCTCGGCAACCAAACCCTCCCCGAAATAGAATTTAAGCTCATCGCGGGAACCGCGGTAAAGAGTAGGACCTTCTCCAAGGCAAACGGTTAATCCTTCGTCAATTTCTTCCGGTGTCATTAATACTCCATCCATATAAGTAACGGGAAACATAGAGCAGAAAAAGGGTTTAATTTCGTGGTAATCAATTCCTTTATTCAATGCAAAGCTGTGCAGCATGCATCCCCTGCTTTTGGTGTTAAGGAAAATGCAGTAATCCTTTTCTTCATCGTAGGTAGTACGTATATAATCTCCGCCCGGATATTCCGCATCCCATTTTTTTTCGGTTTCATCGAACCATTTCTCTGACGGTATACCGGTGAATTTTTCCAGTTCGTCTTTATATTTCATAACACGCTGAACATTTTGCATATCTATATCAGCACCCCATTCGCAGCACTGGTCTTTGCAGAAAGTGCATTCCATGCACTTCATAAAATAAGTCAGATCAAATATATCCGTATCAACTGAATGTATCACAGGCAGTCCGTGAATGCTGGGATAGGAATTTTTAAGCTTTATTACCATATAGTCTTGTTTAAATTAGTTTTTAATTTGCAGCAGAGTCCTTCTTCTAAGAAGCTCTGAGTTAATGATGAAGAAATTGCTTCGCTTCGACTGTAAAAATTTTTTAATAATAGCCTAGTTTATAATTACGGAAGCCGTTTATGGTTTCCTTTGCGCTGACCTTTAAAATTGTGGCTATGGGAATTGCGATCAGCGCACCGAATGCTCCAAGTATCTGGTTGCCGATAAGTATCAGAGCTATAATAACAATGGGATTCATTTCAGCACCTTTGCTGAAAAGTGAAGGCTGAATAAATGAACTATCGAGTATATAAATCACCGTGAATAATATCACTATCGGCAGAACCATATGAAAATCACCATACTGAATAATTGAAATGAGTATTGCAGGCACTCCCCCGACAACCGGTCCGGCATACGGGATTAAATGACCTGCACCTGCAACCATACCTATTATAATTGCGTTATTAACACCCATAATACTCAGCCCGATAAATGCCATCAATCCCAGTATAAATGCATCAAGCAGCCAGGAGCGGACATATGAGCTGAGCTGTTTTTCAATTTTATCTATAATGTTGATAGTCATTTCAAAATAACGGTTAGGTACAATGCTGATCACCCCGTTTTTAATTTTCTGCCTGTCACGCAGAATAAAAAATGTTATGAATGGTATGATAATAATATACAGAACAGTTGAAACTACACCTGATATGATATCTTCTGCTTTGGCAAATGATGAACGGACAGAGATTTCTATTTCCTTTCCAACATCACCTTTTTTAAGGTAAGGAACATTTTTTTCTATCCACTTTTCAATATCTTTAAGCTTTTCAGATACTTTAAATTCCTTGTATGACTTTGTGAGCGATTCAGACTGTTCGATAAATGCAGGAGTTATCATGTTAAATGAAAAATAAAGGGCAAACCCGATAACAACATATACTATTAATATTGAAACAGACCTGCCGAAACCGAATCCCTGGATAAAATCAACGAACGGGCTTAGAACTAACGCAAAAAGAAGGCACATAACCAGTGCAATAAATATATCGGTAAAGAAAGCAACAAATGCAGCAATTATCAATGCAGGGATAAGTAATATAAAAACTTTCGTTAGGCCGCTGAGCGGTTTAACGGGATCTTTAACAGGTGAGTAAATTTCGTTTTTGCTTTTTTGCTGCAATTTTTTCTTTTTCAGTCCGTAAATTTAATGATATTAATCGGTTTTTTCACGGATAATTTCATTAATAATATCGTATTCAAAACCTTTCCTTGCTAGAGTTTCAAATATTTTTTTCCTTGCTTCCGGCTTTTCAAGGGATATTAATTTAGGCTTAAGCTGTTCAAATATTTTTAGTGCAAGCAGTTTTTCTGTATCCGCACTCAGCAGTTCCTCAAGAACTGTTTCCCCGGTTTGTTTATTGATACCTTTTTCAAAGAGCTTCTGCTGAAGCATCCGCCTTCCCTGCGGTTTGTTCTTTATTTTTTCATTTACCAGCTGGCGTGCAAATTCTTCATCATTCAGAAGTCCAAGCTCTTTAAGATGTGAAGTAACTTTTTCAATTACAGGATCTCTGATCTTTTTTGAGCGAAGCTTTTTCCGTATTTCTGCTATTGTACGGATCCGGTATGAAAGGTAATCGAATGCAATTTTTTTTCCGAAAATATACTCATCGAATCCGCGGATATTTTCAAGCTGTTCTGTTGTTATATCATCACCGGCTGCTAAACCGTATTTAAGAATGGTATCATCATATAATCCGCAGAAGAATTCATTATTAATATAAATGTTATACCGGTTTCGGTCTTTTTTTCTGCTTCTCTATTTTGGTGATCTCGGGCAATTCTTTTCTGTGAATTCAGTTACAATTATAATGATAAATGATTAGTGTATAAAGATAAATAAGAAAAAGTAAGAAATTGGAATAAAAAGTGGTGTCAGGTATATACCTGACACCATATAAAAGCGTCAGGCAAGCCTAGACGCCTACTTTATAAAATATATTTGAATTTACTTCTTAGCTTTTTCTTTAGCCTTGGGTTCTGCAGCTGGGGCTGAACCGTTTGATGATGCCCCGTTGGATGCAGGGTCGCCTTTTACTTCCATACCCATTGCTTCGCGGACCTCGTTATCAAGCTTTCTGAACAAATCGGGATTTTCGATAAGCAGGTTCTTAACACCTTCCCTGCCCTGCATGCGCTGTTCTGAGTAGCTGAACCATGCGCCGGCTTTCTTAATTATTTCCATATCTACTGCGCTGTCTATAAGGTCACCCAGCTTTGAAATGCCTTCATTATACATTATATCGAACTCAACTTCACGGAATGGCGGCGCAACTTTATTTTTAACCACCTTAACCTTGGTCCGGTTGCCTATAACATTAGTTCCGTCTTTTATCTGCGCAATACGGCGCACATCAAGCCTTACAGAAGCATAGAACTTAAGCGCTTTGCCGCCTGTAGTGGTTTCAGGCGAGCCGAACATAACTCCGATTTTATCGCGGAGCTGGTTGGTGAAAATTAATGAAAGATTTGATTTTGCGACTGCAGCAGTAAGCTTTCTTAACGCCTGAGACATTAAACGCGCCTGAAGGCCCATATGTGAATCACCCATTTCGCCTTCAATTTCAGCTCTCGGGGTAAGCGCAGCAACTGAATCAACAACAATAACATCAAGAGCATTGCTGCGCACCAGTGTTTCTACAATTTCAAGCGCCTGTTCGCCGTATTCAGGCTGGGAAATAAGCAGGTTCTCAACATCTACACCAAGCTTTTTTGCATAGCCGGTATCCAGTGCATGTTCCGTATCAATAAAAGCAGCAAGTCCCCCTTTTTTCTGCGCTTCGGCAATAATATGCAAGGATATTGTGGTTTTACCAGAAGATTCAGGCCCGTAAATTTCAATAATCCTTCCTCTTGGCACACCGCCGACTCCCAGGGCAGCATCTAGCGATATAGAGCTGGTGGAAATAGCATCAATTTTTGTAATGACGCCGTCACCCAGCTTCATAATTGAGCCTTTGCCGTGTGATTTTTCTATCTGGTCAATTGCAATTTGTAAAGAGCGGAGTTTTTCGTTATCTGCCATTTTGGGTAAAACCTTTCTATAGTTATGTGTTTTTGCTGAATTTCCAAACTATACAAATCCCGCCATTTGCAGGAATGGAAATACGAAATATTTGTTTTGAATATTTGTTTGTGATTTCAGCGAATATAGTTATTAATTAATTATTTTAATAAACAAAAATAACAGCTAAATGCATATCAAGAGTATCATTGTATGATATTAATTTTTAAGCAGTCTAAATGCCAAATTCCTTTATATTTTCAGTATTCAACTGTAATTACATTTCAGATAAAAATCATAAAGTTATTTGTTTCAAATCATATTTCAGAATTTTTACATCAGTTATATTTCGATAGATAACGAAATGAATAATGCTTAAAAAACAATCCGGGATCTTTAAAGCACTCTCTGATCCAAGCAGGCTCAGGATACTGAAAATGCTTCAGATAAAACCTTTGTGTGTTTGCGAAATTACTGAAATACTGGGACTGGCAGCTTCAACTGTATCAAAACATCTTACAATCCTTAAAAAAGCAGGTTTTATTGAAGATTTTAAGGACGGGAAATGGATAAACTACAGTTTAAAAAAGGCAATATCAGAACCGGAAGTTTACTCTTTATTTTCATATTTATACTTCATACTGGAAAATGACCTTAAAATAAAAGAGGACAGGACAAAATTAGGTTTTGTAGACCGGATAGAGATAAAAAAAAGATAATTCGCTGATATACGAAATATACAAATGTTTGACTGGCTTGAAAGATTAACAGATCAACTTATTTACTTCCTTTTAGGATTCAGCAGAGATGATAAACTTGCTGCTGCACTGAATTTTTTCATTTATGATTCCGTGAAAATCCTTATTCTTTTAACAATTATAATTTTCTTTATGGGAATTATAAATTCATACTTCCCGATAGAACGGATAAGAAATTTCCTGACCGCCAGAAAACTTTACGGCCTGGAATATATTTTGGCATCAATGTTCGGCGCAGTTACTCCTTTCTGTTCATGTTCGTCAGTGCCGCTGTTCATCGGATTTGTTAAAGGAGGAATCCCGCTCGGCGTTACGTTTGCATTTCTTGTAACATCCCCGCTGGTGAATGAAGTAGCAGTTGCAATGTTCCTCGGATTATTCGGCTTTAAGGTAACTGCTGTTTATGTAACGGCAGGAATTTTACTCGGAATTGCAAGCGGGGTAATACTGGGAAAATTAAAGCTTGAATACCTGCTAACTGACTGGGTAAAAGAAATATGGAAAAAATCAGAAGCAGATAAAACAAAATTCAGCAGTGAAAAACTGAAAATAAAAGAGAGACTCCATATTATATGGGATGACACCAAAACAATTTTAAAAAGCGTAATTGTATATGTTATTGCCGGAATTGCAATTGGCGCAGTTATGCACGGTTATATTCCTGAAGGCTTCTTTACAGAATATATCGGAAGCGGTTCATGGTATACAGTTCCGATAGCCGTAATACTTGGCATACCAATGTATGCCAATGCCGCCGGAGTTATACCTGTAATACAGGTTTTTATAGCAAAAGGCATTCCGATAGGCACTTCACTCGCATTCATGATGTCTGTTGTTGGTTTATCATTGCCTGAGGCAATATTGCTTAAAAAAGTTATGACAATTAAGCTGATATTCATATTTTTTGGCGTTGTCGGATTTTGTATTATTATATCGGGTTATTTATTTAATTACACACTATAATGGGACGGGATAAATTAAAATTACATTTTTAAATTATTATCATTTTTATTAGGCAAAC
>LLZO01000155.1 GCA_001567545.1 Candidatus Tepidiaquacellales bacterium OLB5 | reverse complement strand
ACCAATGGATTAGGTTCCATATCAATAATACCCGCAAACAATGCTTTCTGTGATTTTGAAATTATTATTTCAGCAGGTGAAATAAGCTCCAGCTGCTCTTTAACATTCTTAAAAGCTATTTCGCAGGCATAAAACTCACCGGTTGAAATATCACAGAATGAAAATCCGCATTTTTCATCACGGGTAAAAAGGCATGCAATATAATTATTGCTTTTATGGTCAAGCAGCTTATCGCTGAAAGTTAATCCCGGAGTAACCACTTCAACAACATCGCGTTTAACTATTCCCTTTGCAAGCTTTGGGTCTTCAAGCTGCTCGCAGACAGCTACCTTGTAGCCTGCTTTTACCAGCTTGGGAAGGTAATTATCTATTGCGTGGTGCGGAAATCCTGCAAGGGCAACATCGCTGGCTGCGCCGTTGGCGCGTTTGGTTAGGGTTATTCCCAGAACCTTTGATGCAATTACGGCATCAGTATCAAATGTCTCGAAAAAATCACCCATGCGGAACAAAAGCACAGTATCAGGATACTTTGCCTTAATTTGTGAATACTGCCGCATAAGCGGTGTCTGGGTTTCTGACATTAAATTGAATTAATTTTGCTGGAATTTACAAAATTACTCTAAAAATGGGGGAGTTTCAATTGAGAAAAGTTGAATATTGTATGCTATTTAAATATACTCAAATGCTTTAAATGCCAGCCAGGAATATATCTGTATTCCAATCAGTACATTAAAAGGGAAAGTTATACCAAGTGCCAGAGTTAAATAAAAGGTTGGATTTGCCTTCGGCAATATTATCTGAACTGCAGCAGGGGCTGCTATGTATGATGCGCTTGCAGATAATGTTGCAAGAATGATTGTGCCTCCCGGTGATAATCCGCATATCATTCCGGTTATGATTCCGAATACCGATGCAATTACAGGAAATGTAATTCCGAAAATTAATAAAGGAACACCAAGTTTTTTCAGGTCGTTTAACCGTTTGGCAGTTACAATTCCCATTTCAAGCATGAACAATGCAAGGAAACCCTTGAACATATCAATAAAGAAAAAATTCAGTTGGCTGGTTTTAGATAGTGCTATAAAATAGCCAATAATAATTCCCCCGCCCATGAGCAGAATACTTTTACCGAGAAATACATCATGTAGCAGGGTTTTTATATTGAATTCCGAATTAGCATCAAGCTTAGCCAGAAAAATTGCAGCTGCTATTCCTGGAATTTCAAAAAATACAAGAAGCAGAGTGCTGTATTCTTCATAGGGAACGAGTGTAGTTCTCAGGTAATCGGTTACAACAGCAAATGTTACTGCGCTGCAGGAGCCGTAATGTGCAGCAATTGCAATTGAGTTTTCTTTGCTGAACCTGTATATGAACCTTAACAGTATAAATGCAAGCAGTGTAATGAACGGACCAAGTATCAATGTTCCGGCAGCCGGATAAATAACAGTACCCAAACCTGTTGTATGAAGTTCTATTCCTCCTTTTATTCCGATTGCCAGCAGCAGATAAATGCTTATTGTATTATAAAAATCATCAGGAACTTTCAGATCAGATTTAACCAGCTGAGCAAGGACACCAAGAATAAAAAATAATATTACCGGATCTAGTAAATGCATTTATCATGTCTGCTTAATTCAGCAAAATTATGGATTTATTTATAGAAATTAAATACTTTACAATTTAATCAGTTAAAAATAATTATTTAGATACCAAAAAATCTCAATTTAATTATACTATTTTATTTGCTAACTTACCTGAATATTTCCAATTATATTTAGATTGAATGTTTATTACTTTTGAAGGTCTTGACTTTTCAGGTAAATCAACTCAGGCTAAGCTGCTATATGAATATCTGAAAAAACATAAGGTTAAATGTATTTTATTAAGAGAACCCGGCGGAACTGCAATTTCCGAAAAAGTGAGGGAAATTATTTTAGACCGAGAGCACATAGAAATGACTCCTCTTACGGAGTTTATGCTTTTTTCAGCTTCGAGATCGCAGCTTGTAAGCCAGGTTATTAAACCGCATCTTAAAAAAGGTTATGTTGTGATTTGCGACAGGTATTATGATTCTTCAATTGCTTACCAGTCATTCGGCGGAAAAATGGAACTAAATCATGTATTACAGGTTAATAATATAGCAGCAGGCGGCTTAGTGCCTGATATTACATTCTTAATTGAAATTACTCCAAAAGCTGCTTTTGCCCGGGCTTCTTCAAGGAGAAATTCAAAAGACAGAATGGAAAATAAAAACACTGCATTCTATAATAAAGTTTACAAAGGATTTAAAGAAATAGCAGCCAAAAACAGAAAAAGATATACAGTTATTAACGGAACTCTTTCAATTGACCGGATCCACAATATCATTATTTCCATTGTAAATAAAAAATTATCAAAATAAGTATCAAAATTTAAATTATGAAAAATTTAAAAATATTTTCAAGGCTCTCACTATTACTCATAATATTTTTCGCATTTGCGGGATCAGCTCCGGCAGGCGGCAATGATGATGATGTGTATACACAGATAAACCGGAACATGGATGTATTCGGCAAAATGTATAAAGAAATTATGCTGGATTATGTAGACGAAATCGACGGCGATAAGTTCATGAAAGCCGGCATTGAAGGCATGCTGGGAACGCTTGACCCCTATACTAATTTTCTGGATGAATCCCGCAAAGATGAAATTGATCTTATCACAACAGGTAAATACGGCGGAGTTGGTATTACCATCGGTATGAAGGATAGTGTAATAATAATTACCGATATACTTGAAGGATACTCTGCCCAGAAAGAAGGTATAAGAAAAGGGGACAAGCTGCTTGAAATAGACGGCAGCAGCATGCTGGGCAAAAAAGTCACAGATGTTAGATCATATACCCGCGGCGAACCGGGTACTACAATGAAGATGAAAGTTCTGCGGGGTGATAAAGAATATGAATTTACATTGACAAGGCAGGAAATTCAGCTTAAAAATGTAAGTTATAAAGGAACGCTGGAAGATGGAATTGGATATATTAAACTTGACCGATTCAGCAGGTATGCTGAAAATGAAATCATTGATGCACTGATAGAATTAAAAGCCAAAGGTGAAGTTAAAGGTATTATACTTGACCTGAGGGGAAATCCAGGAGGATTGCTGGACGCAGCAATAGGAATACTGAACAAATTCTGTACAAAAGGAGATTTGCTTTTAACTACAAAAGGCAGATTATTAGATTCAGAAAGAAAATATTTTGCAGCAGATACTCCAATGTTAGGAAAAGACATTCCACTGGTGGTATTAATTGATGAAAATTCAGCATCTGCAAGCGAAATAGTAGCCGGCGCTGTTCAGGATTTGGACAGGGGGGTAATAGTTGGTACTAAATCATTTGGCAAAGGATTGGTGCAGGTATTTCAGCCTTTAAGCTTCGGAAACCAGCTTAAAATTACAAACCAGAAATATTTTACTCCAAGCGGCAGGTGGATTCAGTCAAAAAACTATTTTAAAGAAAATAAAAACGGGGTATTTAAACCAAACCCGTATTTTAACCAGAAGGAATTCAAAACCCTTAACGGAAGAACTGTGTTTGCAGAAGGAGGTATTACTCCGGATGTGATTGTTGATGTTATTAAAGATAACGAGCTGCTTTCAGCATTAAATATCGAAGATATGTATTACAAATTTGCTGTAAAGTATGTGGAGGAAAATCCTGAGGGGTCTAATTTTGTAATGACTGATGATATTGTAAACAGATTTTATGATTATATAAGTGCTTCAGATTTTCAGTTTATAAGCTCTGCAGAAACCGAACTTTCTCATCTTAAAAAAAAGTGCTGAAACGAATATGTATTCTGATAAAGTAAAAAGTTATATTGAGCTTCTTGAAGGCGAGCTGAAAAATGAAAAATTCAAGGATTTCGAGAAATCAAAACCTGTTATAAGGCAGCTGCTTGATACAGAAATAATGAAACGTTATAAAATGCCGGATAAAACAATCATCGAAAGATCTGCAAAAGATGATCTGCAGCTGCAGGAAGCTTTAAGAATTATTAAAGACAGGGGACTGTATAACTCTTTGCTTGAACCAAAATAGTTCAGCACAAAAAGTTAATTGGGGATAGAAACAGTATTAATATTATTTTCGATCGGCATTGCTGCCGGTATTTTATCCGGGTTATTCGGGGTAGGGGGCGGTATAATTATCGTCCCTTCTTTATTGGCAGTATATACTTTTAATAATATTAACTCTCCTTACACCGTACATATTGCAATTGCAACAAGCCTTTTT
>LLZO01000154.1 GCA_001567545.1 Candidatus Tepidiaquacellales bacterium OLB5 | reverse complement strand
AAGCACATAGGTGATTTCGTCAAACACCATCGCATTGAGCAATTTTAAAACGAAGATATGTTGGCAAGTGCTGCTGGAATAAGTCGTTCTACTCTGAGTTTATTGGAGCGTGGTGAAACTGTAACTTTAGCTACGTTGATACAAGTTTTGAGAGTATTGGATCAACTGCATGTGATAGAAGCTTTTACAGTTCCGCAAACCATCAGTCCATTGGCATTAGCTAAAATGGAAAAGGAAAAACGGAAAAGAGCCAGTAGAAAAAAAGAAGAAACTCAAAAAGAAACTGATCAATAATATGAATTCAGCATTTGTTAAAATATGGGGGGAGTTAGTGGGAGCAGTCGCCTGGGATGAAAGAACAGGACAGGCTAGTTTTGAATATGATCCAAAATTTAAAAGGCTAAACTGGGATTTGGCACCGCTTAAAATGCCAATCAATTCCCCAAAAAAAGTATTCACCTTTCCAGAACTGCGCAAAAATAAAAACTCGGAATTTGATACTTTTAAAGGTTTGCCAGGTTTATTGGCAGATGTGCTTCCCGATAATTATGGAAATCAACTTATAAATATGTGGTTAGCCCAACAAGGCAGGCCACATGACAGTATGAATCCCGCTGAAATGCTTTGCTTTATTGGCAGCAGAGGAATAGGAGCTTTGGAGTTTGAGCCAGCTATCATTAAAGAAAGCAAAAAAACATTTCCCATAGAAATTAACAGTCTCGTAAATATAGCTCAAAAAATACTCTCCAAAAGAGAAGCTTTTTCTACTAACTTACAAAAGGATGAAGAAAAAGCAGTGTCGGAGATTTTAAAGATAGGTACCTCGGCAGGTGGTGCCAGACCAAAAGCGGTAATTGCTTATAACGAAAAAACAGGAGAAGTTAAATCAGGACAAACTAAAGCTCCCAATGGTTTTGAGCACTGGCTTATCAAATTGGATGGGGTAAGTGATGTGCAGTTGGGAGCAAGTACAGGATACGGGCGTGTAGAGATGGCTTATTATAATATGGCAATAGCGTGCGGAATTGATATGATGCCCTCAAGACTATTAGAGGAAAACGGAAGAGCACATTTTATGACCAAACGTTTTGACCGGGAAGGTGGGGATACAAAATACCATATACAAACATTTTGCGCTATAAAACATTTCGATTATAATTTAGTTAATAGCTTTAGTTATGAGCAATTATTTCAAGCTATGCGAGAATTAAAATTGAGTTATAAAGATTCAGAACAAATGTTTCGTCGAATGGCGTTTAATGTTATTGCCCGAAACTGTGACGACCATACCAAAAACTTTTCTTTTAGATTAAAGAAAGGAAGCAATTGGGAGTTGGCACCCGCTTACGATGTTTGCCATGCATATCGACCCGGTAGTGAATGGGTGAGTCAGCATGCTTTAAGTATAAATAACAAACGAAATAATATTACTAAAGAAGACCTTATGGTTATTGGTCAAACAATTAAAAATAAAAAAGCGTCCACCATTATCGAAGAAATAAACGATTCAGTTAATCAGTGGAAGAAATTTGCTAATGATGTAAATGTACAACCAAAACTTCGCGATGAAATTGCTAAAACCCTATTGAACTTAGAGTAATTATTTATAGTAAT
>LLZO01000153.1 GCA_001567545.1 Candidatus Tepidiaquacellales bacterium OLB5 | reverse complement strand
ATGCTTTTATCGTAGTGCGCGCCAACATCCTTGAACATTGCCTTATAAAAATTTTCGGGTCCCATCTTTTTAATATCAACTGCAACACTGGAGCTTTTGCAGCTTATACAGGTGTTCGGGGTTTTTTCGTTTATCCTTTCGGTTTCCTTAACATCAGTAATTGCCCAGTAATGGCCGCGTTCTTCGCGGTAATCCTTTGAAAAAGGATTGCCTGCAAACAGTATTTTTAAATTGGGATATTTATCAACCTTCTGGAAATTATCGCTTCCGCCGTAAAATGTAGGACCTTCATTCATTTCCGTTTTTTTGTATGTATCGTACTCAAACGGGAAATTTTCGCCCCAAACTTTAGGATCAATTTCATCTTCGCCAACAGGCTTAAATACCGATGGATACAGTGTAGCTTCCTGTTTCTTTTCAAAAATATTAACCAGCAGCAGAGTAATCCCTGCGGTTATTACAGCTGTCAGAAAGAACAGTACCAGGTATTTTAAGCTGAATGGTTTATCTTTTTTATTTTGTTCCATATTAAATTATAAATTTAAAATTATTTAGGATGTCCGACACTTAAATGGCATGAAGTGCACTGCAATTTGGTATCTTCAGTTTCGTGAAAAGTGATGTTATGAGTAAAAGTACCGTGGCAGCGGCGGCAGTTCTCTTCGGCAACTTCACGGTTCATTTTATTTATCCTGATTGGTTTATGGTAATTATCAGAGGTAAAAGCATAACTGTGGTTCCAGCCGTTAATAGCTTTTACGGTGTATTTGCCTATGGTTGTATTCGGTGTGTGGCAGTCATTGCACGTAGCAACAGAGCGGTGCGAGGATTTTTGCCAGGAGTAATACTGGTCATTCATTACATGACAGTTGTTGCAGGCTGCAGGATCGTCAAGCATATAGGAATACCCTTTGGCGTAGTAGAAAGTAGCAGAGCCCAGCCCTACAATAACTCCTATACAGACCGATAATAATAAATATAATTTTATCATTTATAAATATAGAAGAATGTAAGCCGTGCTGCAATATCGGCATCTTTTTTTATTTTTGCACTGCTTTTATCGGTGTAGGTATTTATCCATACGTTTGGCATAAAGTGAACTGAAGGTA
>LLZO01000152.1 GCA_001567545.1 Candidatus Tepidiaquacellales bacterium OLB5 | reverse complement strand
TGACAAGTAATCCGATGACTTAAAGTCATCGGATTACATTCTAATATTTTATCCGCCAACCAGATTTTTGTACTCTTCAGGTGAAAGCAGGCTGTCAAGATCTCCCATATTGGAAATTTCCATTTTAACCAGCCAGCCTGCGCCGTATGGGTCCTGGTTCACGCTTGCGGGATTATCATTTACCGCTGAATTGAATTCAGCAATTTTTCCGGAAACCGGCGCATACATATCGCTTACAGTTTTTACGGCTTCAACTGTCCCGAAAGTATCACCCTGTGCTACATCGCTGCCAACAGTAGTTACATCAACATAAATTATATCGCCAAGCTCGCCCTGTGCATAATCTGTCAGCCCTATCGTTCCGGTATTTCCTTCAACTTTTATCCATTCATGTTCTTTTGTGTATTTTAATCCGTCTGGTATGTTCATTTTAGTAATAATTAAATTTTAAAATTCAGTTTAATTAATAAATTTATTTGATTCTTTTTATAACAACAATTGTTTTATCATCACTGTATTTTCCGCGGTTAGAAAATTTCTGAACGTCTTCAATAATATTTGTACAGATCTCCTTAGCAGAAAAGTTTTTGCTGTGCAGGATAACTTCCTTCAGCCTGTCTTCTCCGTAAAACTCAAATTTATTATTCGCAGCTTCCACAATACCATCGGTATATAACACAACCACATCATTTTTACACATGTACAATGAATCTGTGCTGTAATCCTGCTCCGGTGCCGGACCCAGTACAGGGCCGGTAGCTTCAAGGGTTTCCATACTGTTGGTTTCATAAATTAAATGTATCGGCGGATTGTGACCCGCATTAACATAAAGGCATAACCCCTTGGTATCATTATAAAGCTCCATATAAAACAGTGTTAAAAATCTTTCATCCGGAAAAACCTTATGAACAAGGTTATTTATCTTCTTCATAACAGCAGTCATTTTCAGTTCATTTTCTGTGCCCATTTTTAAAGCGCCTGATACATACAGCGCCTGCGCTGCGGCTGAAAATCCCTTGGAAGCTGCATCACCTATTGCAACACCAAGCTTATCTTTCTCTGTGCCAAACTGCAGGTAATCAAAGAAATCACCGCCTACAATTTTATCCGGCAGAGAAATACCGAAAATCTCATAGTTAGCAAATTCATGTTCATGCTCCGGCAAAATGCTTCTTTGAATTTCCCTTGCTTTAACAAGGTCTTTTTCAATTGCGCGGGCCTTGGTTTCTATACCCCTGGTACGAAGCATACTGCTTACAGATGTACTGATGATGTTCATTGTATTCATAAGGTGAATGTTCATATTTTGACTGTTAAATGCCATTATCCACTGGTATAAATACTGGTCTTTTCCGTTAGAATCCTTGGTTTTAAACCTGTCTCCAATTCCGGTAGCAGAATATAAATGAATTCCGAGTGTGCTCAGATATTTATCAGTTTCTTTTGCCAAAACGGAACGGTTTTTGCCAACTTCATAGAATATTGGATATTCAGCCAGCTTTAAAGAATAGCCTTTGCGTATCTTTTCCACTTCACCGTGCTGTTCTGCCATAATATAAGCATTACGGTTTTCGTTCAGCTCCCATAGCCTGCCGCCGGTAATTTCTATGTTCTCATGGTTAATTACTTCCTTTAGAACGTAGCTAAGCAGCTCTTTATCGCTCTCAAAATCCGGGAAATGCTTAAAAGCATTTTCGAGTGTTTTATATAGTTTACGCTGTTCCAAATAATATAGAATGAATTAAGACGAGTTAGTTTAATATTTTTTGCTTTTTACCTGCCTTCACTGGCGCTTCGGCAGGCAGGCATTTGCCTTTGCTTTTTGTTATTACCTTTTTGCCTTTTGACTTTTTATGATTCTTTAATCAGTTTCTTTTCTTTGTAAAGCTGACCCATTTCTGCGCCAAGCACAAATGTAAAAGAAGAATAATACAGCCAGAAAACCACTGCAACCATTGCTGCATACGTTCCGTAAACTTTCTGGTAGTTTGCAAATGAAACCAGGTACCATATAAACAGGTATTTCAGAGCTTCGTAAAGAATGGCAGCAGTTATGCTTGAAATAAGTGCAACTTTACGGCTTACGTAACCCTGCGGTACAAGTTTAAAGATTAAATAGAACATTATAAATGTAAATATAAGTCCGATAAGATGCGTTAACAGGCTGCCTGTAAAGCCGAATTTAAGAATTGTATCGCCGAAAAATGATTTATCGATTGCTTCAAATATCCGTAATATAAAAGTGCCTGAAAATGAGAGCAGGAATACAACCAGTATTAAAAACACCATCCCGATATCACGTAATTTAGCCCAAAGATAAAAAGTATCACTGCTGGTTTTATAAATCCTGTTAAGTACATCGCGAATAGTGCTGAACAGGCCGCTCGAGGTCCACAATATACCTATCGAACCTATTATTGCGGTCAGGGTAGAATTCCTAGAAAGCTCATCTATTGCCCCAAGCACAATTCCAAGTATTTTTTGTTTAAGCTCAGGGGTTATTCCAACAACCTTATCCATTGCGCTGATAAGATAAGCTTCAGCGCCTTCGCGCTGTAAATATATGCCAAGTAGTGATGTTAAGATCAGGGTTATAGGAACAATACAGATTATTACATTGAATGCAATACTTGCAGACATTATCCAGATATGGTCTTCGTCAAATTTATGATAAAATCCAAGGGCATAGTATTTTGTTTCGGAATATATCTTCCTGTAATTTATCCTGAAGCTTTTTTTTGAGGGGTTATTTTTCAAGCAAGCTTTCCCGTTGATTTTTCAACTGAGCTTAAATATTCCCTGCTGAAAATTACATCTGCTGTTTTGGCTATATAATTTGCAGTATTTACATCTTCCTCAATATGTTTAACTGATTTTCTCAATAGCCTGTAAGCATTTTCAGTTCCTTTACCGCATTTTAAAGGTCTTAAAAAATCAATTCCCTGGGAAGCGCACAATGTTTCTATTGCTATAATCTTTTCAGTATTGTTCAGAACCTCAAAACATTTTCTTGCAGCTATGCTGCCAAGGGAGTTATGGTCTTCCTGGTTTGCGCTGGTAGGAATTGAATCAACAGAAGCAGGGTGGCATAAAACCTTGTTTTCTGATACAAGTGAAGCAGCAGTGTATTGAGCGATCATTAATCCGGAATT
>LLZO01000151.1 GCA_001567545.1 Candidatus Tepidiaquacellales bacterium OLB5 | reverse complement strand
AAAGTTTTCAGCGACTCGAGGGGTTATTTTCTTGAGTCATTCAGAAAGAAAGTTTTTGCCGGGCGCGGCCTGAATTATGATTTTGTTCAGGATAATATTTCACGCTCAAAGCAAAACACTATCCGCGGGCTGCATTACCAGGCGGGTGAATTTGCGCAGGGCAAGCTTTGCCAGGTTGTTTACGGCAGGGTGCTTGATGTAGCCGTTGATATCCGCTTTGGCTCCCCTACTTTCGGGAAATATGTTGCAACTGTGCTTAGTGATGAAAATCACGACCAGTTATGGATTCCACCGGGCTTTGCCCACGGATTTTCCGTGCTTTCAGATACTGCAATTTTCCACTACAAATGCACCAACTATTACGATAAAGCAAGCGAGCGCGCAATTTTATTCAGCGATAAACAGCTTAACATAGACTGGAACATTAAAGAACCGCTTGTTTCTCCCAAAGATCTTGAAGCAAAGTTATTTAAGGATATTGAACAGGATTTTACCTATTAACAGATTACGGCACATAACATTTACCTTTACGTTTTAATTCATTAATTTAATATATGAAAGAAAACGGAAAATCAATATTTTTTACCGACGGAGCCAAGGTAAAACAAAGCTCGCTGATCACGCAGTTTGCCGAAAGGCTGGAGTTTGACCTTGTTAAAGACAGAACCACGGTAACTGACCACGATATACTTGAAGCAATTTCAATGGCAATCCGCGACCGCCTTACCCGCAACTGGCTTAAAACGCAGAGTGAATACAACGACAATAATGTTAAGAAAGTTCATTACCTCTCGCTAGAATTTTTAATGGGCAGCCTGCTGGGTAATTCACTTATAAACCTTGGGCTTTACGAAGAAACAAGGCAGCTTCTTGCGGGATTTGGATATGACCTCGATAAAATAATGCGCGAAGAGCCTGATATGGGACTGGGCAACGGCGGTTTGGGCAGGCTTGCAGCATGCTATATGGATTCACTTGCAACACTTGAATACCCGGCATACGGTTACGGCATTCTGTATGAATACGGAATATTTGAGCAGGATATAGAAAACGGATACCAGATAGAAAAACCTGACCACTGGCTGAGGTACGGCAATCCCTGGAAAGTTGTAAGACCTGAATTTACCTATACGGTAAAATTCAACGGCACTGTAACAACATATTTTGATGAAACAGGCAGAACGCGTTACAACTGGGTAAATACTGATGATGTACTTGCAATTGCAAATGATGTACCTGTACCCGGCTACCAGACAAGGACAGTAAACACATTAAGGCTGTGGCAGGCAAAATCAACCGATGAATTTAACCTGAATAATTTTAACCAGGGCAATTATTTAAGCGCTGTTGAAAATAAAAATCTTTCTGAAACTATTTCGAAAGTGCTTTATCCCAATGATTCAATTCCCCAGGGCAAGATATTAAGGCTTCGCCAGCAGTATTTTTTTGTTTCGGCAACTCTGCAGGATATTATTTATAACTTTAAGCTGCACAATACTGATTTCAGGCTGCTGCCTGAAAAAGCAGCAATTCAGCTTAACGATACACACCCTGCTATAGCTATCCCCGACCTGATGAGAATACTTATGGATGAAGAAGGGCTGGAATGGGATGAAGCATGGGAAATAACTACAAAAGTATTCGCATACACAAACCATACCATAGTGCCGGAGGCACTGGAAGAATGGTCTGAAAGCCTGCTGCACTCCCTGCTTCCCCGCCATATGCAGATAATAACAGAAATAAACCGCCGCTTTAAGAATGAAGTAACTGAAAAATATTCGCAGGATAGTTCTGTAATTTCAAAAATGGCGGTTATTAAGGAAGATTCCCACGGTAATAACATACGTATGGCTAACCTTGCAATAATCGGCAGCCATTCAACCAACGGAGTAGCTGAGCTTCACAGCGATATCCTGAAAAAGTATATATTTCCTGACCTGAATAATTATTATCCCGGTAAATTCAACAACAAAACCAACGGAATATCGATAAGACGGTTTTTACTTCAGGCAAATCCTGAGCTTAGCAGCCTTATCACAAAAAAAAATCGGAAATGACTGGGTTACAAACCTGGCCGAGCTTAAAAAAATAGAGCAGTTTGCCGAAGATGAAAAGTTCAGGCAAAGCTGGCGCACCATTAAGCATAATAACAAGCTGAGGCTGGTTGATTTCATCTCACGTAATCATAATGTAAAAATAAATCCTGTATCTATATTTGACTCACAGGTAAAACGTTTCCATGAATACAAACGCCAGCTGCTGAATATCCTGCATGTAATTTCTCTTTACAACAGGATAAAGAATACCCCGGAAGATTTTTACGTACCACGCACAGTTATATTCGGCGGCAAAGCCGCGCCAAGCTATTTTATGGCTAAAACGATCATTAAGCTTATAAATTCAGTTGCTGAACATGTTAACAATGATTCTGTTATTGGTGATAAGCTAAAAATCCTGTTTATAAAAAAATTATGGTGTTACGCTGGCGGAAAAAAATTATTCCCGCAAGCGATCTTTCAGAACAGATATCAACTGCCGGATTCGAAGCATCCGGTACGGGAAATATGAAATTTGCACTTAACGGCGCAGTTACGATCGGCACGCTTGACGGCGCAAATGTTGAAATTAAAAATGAGGTTGGCGATGACAATATTTTCATATTCGGCTTAACAGCCGATGAGATAATGGCAGCCCGCAGGAACGGGTACACCCCGATCAAACATTACGAATCTAACCCTGAATTAAGACTGGTTATCGATATGCTGAAATCAGATTATTTCAATAAAAAAGAGCCCGGCATTTTTGAACCTGTAGTAAATGAGCTGCTTTACAGGGATTATTATTTTGTAATGGAAGATTTTGAGGCATATTCAGTAGCGCAGAAGCGCGCCGAGCTGGCATATTTGAATACTGAGATGTGGACGAAAATGTCTATAATAAATTCAGCCAGAATGGAAAAATTTTCAAGTGACAGGGCTATTAAAGAATATTCAAAGGATATCTGGGATATATCCCCGGTTAAAATATAATAGAAATTTAAAAAATAATATCAGCTGTTTTTCTCAAATACATCCCTGGAATTGTATTTCCGGTGTTCAATGGTTACCCTGTGTTTGCGGTTCAGATCTGACTCCAGCTTTTTGAAATTTTCCTCGCTGAAATTAACATCATCAAAAATTATTGAAAGGATATTGCGTGAATTCCAGTGGCTGTGTTTACCCGTAATATAATTATTTTTTAAATGGCAGCTTAATATGTTGTTGGCTGCACTCATTTTACATCCAGCCCGGCATGGTTTCAAGGTATTCTTTTTTGGCAAATAAGTGTTCTTCACTTTCCCAGTGTTCACGGTCGCTTACCATAGCTTTTTTTGTGCAGGCAGTATTGCATATCGGCTGCGGGTATTTACCGATGCACTCAGTGCATTTATCCGGCACAACATAATAATGATACGGTGACCAGAATTCATCATGCACCAGCGTTTCTTCACAGAAAACAAAATACCTGTTATGTATCTTCCGCCAGTTTACCCCTCCGGGGTATATAGCATTATAGGGGCATAATATTTCACAGATACCGCAGTTAGAGCATGCATCTGTTATTTTCATGGGCATGGTCCACCCCCTTCCAAAAAATTGTGAATTCTTCCAAATATAAATACATACCCCAGTCTGAAAATATGATAATTGTCAATTTCAGCTTTGATAATTATCCGGATTTATTAAATTCACTTTAACTGTTAGTTAATTTTACAATTTCTTTATAGCTGAAATTAATCCTATTGAGTGACTTTATTGGTTAAAAATCTTCATTTATATTGATAACTTAAAATCTAAACAATCCGAAAGCAGGCTTAAAAATATGAAAATAGGATTTATCGGTCTGGGCAAAATGGGCGGTAATATGGTTGAACGCCTTCTTAACAGCGGGCATGAAATTGTGGTTTATAATCTAACCTCAAAAGAAATTGATTCAGCTGTATCAAAAGGCGCAGTTGCTGCAGAAAATGTGCAGGACATGCTGAATAAACTGCCCCAAAGAAAAGCCGTATGGCTGATGGTTCCAAGCGGCAAGCCGGTTGATGAGAATATTGAACTGCTTAAAGCAGGAATGAATAGCGGGGATATAATTATTGACGGGGGCAATTCCTACTGGAAAGATACCGTTAAACGCAGTAAAATGCTTGAAGAAAATGGCATACATTTTATAGACTGCGGTACAAGCGGCGGGATATGGGGGCTTAAGAACGGTTATTGCCTTATGTCCGGCGGAAATAAAGAATCTGCAGAATATTTGTTTCCTGTTTTCAAAGCACTTGCCCCGGAAGGCGGATATACATACTGCGGTGCATCCGGCGCAGGTCATTATGTAAAAATGGTTCATAACGGGATCGAGTACGGTATGATGCAGGCTTATGCAGAAGGATTTGAAATACTTAAAACTTCCAAATTCAATATTGATGTGGAAAATGTTGCAAAAGGCTGGATGCACGGAAGCGTAGTTCAGTCATGGCTGCTGGAGCTTGCAGTAAAAGCATTTAATGAAGACCCGGGGCTGGAAGGTATCAAGGGTTATGTTGAAGACAGCGGCGAAGGCAGGTGGACTGTTGAAGCGGCAATCGAACAGAATGTTCCCGCACACGTTATAACAGCTTCCCTGTTTACGCGGTTTGAGTCAAGGCAGCCGGATTCATTTGCAATGAAAGTGCTTGCTGCATTAAGAAATCAGTTTGGCGGTCACCGTGTTATTAAGAATGAAACAAAATAACTTTAAATAAAGAATGAATTTAGCTAAACCTGATAATTGTGTTATAGTGATTTTCGGGGCAACAGGTGACCTTACAAAAAGAAAGCTGATGCCGGCAATATATGAGCTATACTGCCAGGGAAACCTGCCGGTTGAATTCGAAGTTCTGGGAACTTCAGGTTCAGAGCTGACAGATGAAGCATTCAGGCTGAATATGGCTGATGCTGTTAAAAAAACTGAACCCGCAGCTGATGAAAACAAACTAAATAGCTTTTTAAAAAGGCTTCATTATGTTTCAATGGATTTCAAAGACCGGGCGCGGTATGCTGAATTAGCAGAAAAGATAAAAGAGCTTGATAAAACCTGCGGTGATAAGGGGAACAGAATATTTTACCTGGCAACAATACCTGCATTGTTCGGAAAAATTGCTGAAAACCTTGCTGCTGCGGAACTAAATAACAGCTCCCCCGGCTTTACACGCATCATAGTTGAAAAACCTTTCGGTTATGACCTTAAATCTGCAATTGAGCTTAATGAACAGCTTCATAAATATTTTCAGGAAGAGCAGATCTACAGAATTGACCACTACCTTGGCAAAGAAACAGTGCAGAATGTGTTTGTAACCCGTTTTGCCAACGGAATATTTGAGCCTGTATGGAACAGGAATTATATTCATCATGTCGAAGTCACTTCTGCAGAAAATCTAGGGATTGAAAACCGCGGCGCATATTATGAAACTTCAGGGGCTTTAAGGGATATGGTTCAAAGCCATTTGCTGAGGATTGTTGCTCTAATTGCTATGGAGCCTCCTTCATCTTTTGAAAGCAATGCCGTCAGGAATGAACAGCTGAAAGTGCTTCAGTCACTAAGGAAGCTTAGACCTGAGGAAGTGTCTGAATACGTTATCAGGGGACAGTATTTATCATCGACAATAAACGGAAAAACTGTTAAAGGGTACAGGGAGGAAAAAAGTGTTGCAGCTGATTCCAGGACAGAAACATATACAGCAATAAAATTTTATATCGATAACTGGCGGTGGGGCGGCGTGCCGTTTTACATCAGGACAGGTAAAATGCTTCCTACGCGTGTAACAGAAGCAGTAATACACTTCCGGAAAACACCGCATTTCCTGTTCAGGGAAAGCATTGATAACTCTGATAACCAGCTTATTTTAAGGATACAGCCTGATGAAGGGATTTTATTAAAAATTGGCATGAAA
>LLZO01000150.1 GCA_001567545.1 Candidatus Tepidiaquacellales bacterium OLB5 | reverse complement strand
TTTGAAAAATATTTCCCGCTTAACAGCATCAGATTTATTTTTGAAATGTTCAGAATAATGCAGAACAAAGGGTATTCTGTGTTTAGTGGATTTTACTTTGCCGTAATTATGCTGCTTCAGCCTGTTTTTAATATCACCGGTCGAACCGTAGTAATATTTATTGTCCTTCAGACTTCTAAGAATATATGCAAAATACATATTGCGGAGAAGGTGGGATTCGAACCCACGATACCGTTACCGGTATACTACCTTTCCAGGGTAGCCTCTTCAACCACTCGAGCACCTCTCCTGACAGAATGGAACAAGGGGTTACAACCCCTTGATTATTGCATATTTGCGGAGAGCGAGGGACTCGAACCCCCACAGGCTTGCGCCCGGCGGTTTTCAAGACCGCTGCAATACCATTATGCGAGCTCTCCTCTTATAATGTTAATATTCAAATATACTTATTTTTTATATTTTGTAAAACCCCCTTTTTTATCCAAAAATTAAACAATTTTATATAACTTTGTTTATGGTACCTGAAAATAAATATATGGTGTTCCGTTTTGTGTTATTAAACGGTTGTTATAGTATATTGAATCATACAATTTCCAGCCGCCTGAATAATCAAAATTTACTTTTCCCCAATAAATACCGTTACCCGAGTAAACCGGATTCATATTGCCTGATGAAGTATGGTTTAATGAGTCAAGCCGGGGTCTTAAATACATTGCGGCTGTATTTACCTGGGTAAAATCTACGAAATCGGGGGATTCATGCAGAAGGCAGTTAAAATCGTTTAACCCCCTAACGGGGTCAACAGGTGAAACTACAGTTATAAGGTAGCTAAGCTCTGCGCCAAGATCCGTAAAAATCTTAAATTTTGTTTTATAATCCCATCCTACATCAAACTGTGCAGAATCAACAGAAAACTCATTGTTGTAATTGTAATAAGCATACCACCTGCTAGTTGTATCAGAAGGCATCAGCATGATTATGTATCCCGTGAACATTCCAAGCTCTGAATTATAATTATACTGAGGTTCAACAGGCGTAGCATGAAAATCAGTTGAGGTAAAATGGAACATCTTTGCATAAAATTTTACATAGCCTGATGTTTTTGCAGCGCCATTTTCAAAAACCCTGAAACCGACTTTATTGTATCCTGTCATTAAAGTATCATTGTTCGTGGTCCATACTTCGAACTTAAAATTCCCGTTTTCAGCAGTTATTATTTTATAATAGGTTTCACCGGGCGGTGGAGGGGTGATCATATCATTTTCATTACCGCATCCGGTATTAATTATTACCGGAATTAACAATAATATTATTAATCTTATCATATAACTAAAATTATTATCTGCAATTTAAATAAATCATAATTAACAAATAATGACCTATGTCAAATTTAACTGCAATTAAATATGATTTTTGTAATATATTATAAAAATTACACTAATTTGTACCTGAAACAATCGATTAAGTGATCATTTACCATGCCGGTTGCCTGCATGTGTGCATAGCAAATAGTCGATCCCACAAACTTAAAACCATCCTGAATTAACTGCCTGCTCATAGCATCTGATTCTTTTGTTTTAGCAGGGATTTCTTTTAATGATCTCCATTTATTTTTTTTAACTTTACCGCCTGTAAACTGCCATAAATATTCTGCAAAAGAGCCGGTTTTATCCTGTATGTTTAAAAATGCCCGGGCATTTGTAATTGCAGCGGCAATTTTTAATTTGTTCCTTATTATCCCTTCATCATTCATCAGTTTATGAACTTTTTTATCAGTATAACGTGCAATTTTTTCAGCATTAAAGTTATCAAATGCTTTTTTGAAATTTTCACGCTTATATAAAATAGTCCGCCAGCTTAAACCGGCCTGGAATCCTTCCAGTATAAGAAATTCAAAAAGCTTATCATCCTCTTTAACCGGAACTCCCCATTCTTCATCATGATATTTCATATAAAGCGGGTCTGTTCCGCACCATGGGCACCTGGTTATTTCTTTCATTAATTTTATATGTAAATTATTAAGGCATCCTGCCTTACCGGGCTGTTAAATTATTCAAAATTATTAACTATTATGTAAAAAGCCAAATCATTAAATTCGCATTACTATGGAACTGTTCAAGATAGGCTTTATTACCGTAAATTTAATTGATATAATTGATATAATTATAGTCACTTATATTTTCTATAAGCTGTATCTTGTAATGCGGGGTACAATTGCTTCTCAGATCTTTCTTGGCTTAACCCTGATAATACTGGCATCTTTAATTGCGCAGACATTCAATATGAAATCACTTGGCTGGATCTTCAGCCGTTTGACTGATATCTGGGTAATTGCTTTCATAATCCTTTTCCAGCCTGAAATCCGGAGATTACTGCTGGTTATCGGCAGAACAAGGATAGCCCGGTATTTCCTGAAAATTAATGCAAGCGAAACAATCAACGAAATTGTTGACGGATTAAAGGAGCTTCAGTCAAGAAAACAGGGTGCGCTTATTGTTATATCTATGGGTGACAGGCTTACTAGCTTTGTTGAAACCGGTGAACCGCTGCAGGCAAAAGTGAGCAAAGAACTGCTGATTTCCATTTTTAATAATAAATCTCCACTGCATGACGGCGCTGTAATTATTAATAATAACACCATAGAAGCTGCAAGATGTATTCTGCCATTATCATCCACAGAAAAGATAGACGGAAGGAAACTTGGAACAAGGCACCGCGCCGGACTTGGCGCATCAGAAGATGTAAATGCGATGGTGATAATACTTTCCGAAGAAACAGGAAGTATTTCCATTGCCGAAGACGGTAAGCTTAAATTTATAAACAGTTTGGATGAACTAAAGCGCGAAATGAAAAAAGAGCTTGAATCAACTGATGTAAAGGAAGAAGTCAAGGAAATTTTCGAAGAAATGGATGAGGAATAGCCTGAATGCTGCTGCTTGAAGAGGAAAAACGAAAGCTTGTAGAAGGGCTCTGGAACAAGGGAATTAAAGATGAATCTGTCCTGAAAGCAATTTATGATATTCCCCGTGAAAAATTTATCTCTGATGCCCTGCGTAAGTTTGCCTATGACGATAATGCTCTGCCGATTGAATGCGCACAGACAATTTCGCAGCCGTTCACTGTTGCTTATATGACCCAGGTATTAAATGTAAAACCGGGTGATAAAATCCTTGAAATCGGTACCGGTTCCGGATACCAGGCCGCTGTTCTTTTTACTTTGGGAGCTAAGGTATTTTCAGTTGAACGTATCGAAAAGCTTTATCAGAATGCATCAATATTATTAAAAGAGCTTGGCTGCAATATCAGTCTTAAGCTGGATGACGGCACGCTTGGATGGGAAGAGTTTGCTCCGTATGATAAAATAATCGTTACAGCCGGCGCTCCTGATATTCCTGCTCACTTAATTGAACAGCTGAAAGATAACGGAAAGCTGATCATTCCGGTAGGGGATCATGAAACACAGAGATTATTGGAAATCACAAAGTCCGAAAAGGGAATAAGCAAAAAGTATTATGATTATTTTAAATTCGTTCCCCTTATCGGAGAAGAAGGGTGGAATTCATAAATTGAAATGGATGAACCAAAAGTTATAATTATTACCGGACCGACAGCATCAGGTAAAACTGCCCTTGCTTTAAAAACTGCAGAAGAAATTCAGAATTTAACCGGAAAAACTGTTGAAATAATATCAGCTGATTCCAGGCAGGTTTACAAACACATTCCGGTTACAACTGCACAGCCAACAAAAGAAGAGCTAGGCAGATTTAAACATCACTTTATAAATTCACTTGAGCTAGATGAGGAATTTAATGCAGGTGAATTCGGAAGCAAAGCCAGGTTACTGATAGACGATTTAATAAATTCCGGTAAAATTCCCCTGGTTGCAGGAGGCAGCGGATTGTATATAAATTCATTGGTGTACGGATTTTTTGAAATCAACAGCGAAGATAAAGACCTTGATGAAAAATTTAAGGAAAAGCGGCGTGAGATTTATAAGTTAAAAGAGGAAAAAGGTTTTGAGTATCTAGTAAATGAGCTCAAAAAAATTGATCCTGACATGTATGCTGAAATGAAAGAAATAAAAGAACGCCGTGTTATCCGCGCGCTGGAAGTGTTTTATGTTACCGGGATACCGATTTCCGTTCACCAAAAAAAGAAAATAAAAATCAATTTTATACCTCAGATTTACGGGATACAAATAGAGCGCAGCCAGCTTTATGACAGGATTAATAATAGGGTATTAATGATGCTGGAAAATGGTATGATAGAAGAAATTTCAGCGCTTAAAAATAAAGGGTTCCACTATAAAACACATAACTCGTTAAATACCGTAGGTGCAAAAGAAGTGTTTGATTACCTTGAAGGATTAATTACAAAAGAGGCAATGACCGGGCTTATTCAGCAGAATACCCGCCGCTTTGCCAAGCGGCAAATGACATGGTTCCGAAGAGATGAAAATATTGTGTGGGTAAATGATAATGATACTATTGATATTTCTGGATTGCACTGACTGTGTCAGTGCAAAATTATGTTTACCAGTATTGCATTGACACAGTCAATGAACTCCAAAATCATTTATCAATAAAACTTTTTTCCCAGATCTGTCATTTCCTTCAAAAGCGGGTGAGGCCTGTACCTGTCCTCGCCGAAATCACGCTGCAAGGCAGCAAGAATATTATAAACCAGCCCTGTACCAAGCCTGTCTGCCCACTCCAGCGGACCGAACGGATAGTTTGTCCCCAGCTTCATTGCAGTATCGATATCTTCCTTTGAGGCAACCTGTTCACTGTATACCTGGGCTGCTTCGTTGATTATCATCGAAACAATTCTGGGAAAAATAAGGCCAACTCTGTCCGGTACAATTGAATAAACTATACCTGTTTCATTTAAGAAACTTTCTGCATTTTTAAGTATTGCTGCATCTGTTATTTTTGAAGGCGCAATTTCTAACCGTTTAGATCTTGAAAATGTATTGTATAAGCCAATACCTATTAATCTTTCCGGGTTTGCCTGCAGGGCGCTTTGTTCGGATACCGATACACACAGTGATGAAGTAAAGATAGGGATATTGGCTGCAGATTGTGATTCCAGAAACTGAAGTTCTTCTGACTTTTCGTACTGCGGATAATTTGTCGAATTAATTATTATATCAGCAGATTCAATGCTGTCTGTAAATTCAGCATTAACACCAAGAAAATCCGCAAACTCGGAATTTATTGTTTCATCGCCGTTTAAAAATACTTTTTTCATTATAAGTACTAATTGAATAATTCAGAATTAAAGAAAAAGCTGGAAAGTCATTACCGGGCTTACAGGAAAAAGTTTTCATCCAAAGACCCGGTATGGAACCTGTATAAATTTTCCGCGCCGGAAGATATTGAGCTTGCCGGACTGGTTACGGCGGCTTTTTCCTATGGCTCAGTTGATCAGATTAATGCTTTTCTGGAACAGCTGTTTACTAAAACCGGTAAAAATCTGCACGAATTTACCATTAATTTTTCCAAACATAAAGATAAAAAGTATTTTGAGGGCTTGTATTACCGGTTTAATTCCGGGAATGATATTATCGAAATGTTCTGCGCTTTGCAGCTTGTACTTAAAAAATACGGGAGAATAAAAAATTTTTTCATGGGATGTTACAGCAAAAATGATGTAAATATCTTAAATGCTTTAAGCAAATTTTCGGAAGGGTTAAACAAAAATATACCGGCTGCAGAAAGCAGGTATTATTTTTACCTGTTTTCTGATCCCGGCAATAAAAGCACATGCAAAAGAATGAATTTATTCCTCAGGTGGATGGTGAGAAAAGATGAAATTGATACAGGTTTATGGAATGAAATTGGTACAGCAAATCTTATTATGCCTGTTGATACTCATATTGCAAGAATATCAAAATCACTCGGACTGGTAAACCGAAAAACAATTGATTTAAATTTTGCAATTGAACTAACTGAAAAGCTTAAAAAGTTTGACGGCAGTGATCCTGTAAAATATGATTTTGCTTTATGTCATATAGGCATTGATAAAAAAGATTTTTAATCCTTATTCGTCTTAATAATTGCTTACATATTCAAAAGCATTTTACGGGTGTTAGTATCTCTGAACAATATTTCTTATTTTATTGCTCTCAAAACAAAATATTCCGGATTGATTTCCTAATTTATTGATATATATGAAGATAGGTATTCTTTGTTATCCAACATATGGCGGAAGCGGTGTAGTAGCTACCGAGCTTGGAATAGAGCTTGCTGCCCGTGGCCACCAGGTGCATTTCATTTCCTACAATATGCCTATGAGGCTTAATATGGGTTTTTCGGATAATATATCTTTCCACAAGGTAGAAATGGCATCGTACCCGTTGTTTGATTTTCCTTTATACAGCATAGCGCTTGCAAGCAAAATTGTTGAAGTGGCAAAGTTCAACGGTCTTGATCTTGTTCACGCACATTATGCAATTCCCCATGCAACCAGCGCTTATCTTGCCAGGGAAATTATTAAAAGCGAAGTGCTGAACAAAAAGAAAAATAACAGGAACATTAAAATTATAACTACACTTCACGGTACAGATATTACTCTTACCGGGCTTGAAATAAGTTTTCTGCCAACCATGAAATTTTCAGTGCAGCAGTCTGATGGAGTGACAGCAGTTTCTGAATTTTTGCGCACCAAAACCCAGTCTCAGTATGAAATTACAAAGGATATAAAAGTAATCCCGAACTTTATCAATCTTGATATTTATAAAAAAATATCAAACCGCGAAACTGAGTGTCTTAAGGAAAGATTATCCAAAAAAGGTGAAAAGATACTTGTTCATACATCAAACTTCCGCCCTTTAAAAAGGGTAGATGATGCAGTAAGGGTATTCAAAAAAATTCATGATAAAATGCCTGCAAAGCTTCTTTTAATAGGGGACGGACCTGAACGAAGCAAGTGCGAATACCTTGCAAAAGATCTGGGAATTGCAGAAGATGTTAAGTTTTACGGCGAGCAGGAATCATTTACCGAGATACTTTCCATAGCAGACCTGTTCTTAATGCCTTCACAGTCAGAAAGCTTCGGGCTTTCAGCCCTCGAAGCAATGGCCTGCGGTGTGCCGGTGATATCTTCAAATGCAGGCGGGCTGCCGGAGCTTAACCTGCATGGCGAAACTGGATTTATAGCTGAAATTGGCGATGTTGACAAAATGGCAGATTATGCAATAAGGCTCCTGGAAGATACCAACAGGTATAAAATATTTTCTGAAAATGCGCTTGACAGGGCAACAAATCTTTTTTCAGCGGAAAAGATAATTCCGCAATACGAAAAGTATTACGAAGAAATTCTTGCCGCTTAATTGCTTTAAGCAGCTTTTAACTTTAACATTTCAGGCATAGTGATCTTTTTTATTTTGCTTTCAGTCCATGAAAGAAAATCAAACTGCTCAAGCACATTTTTTTCAAACCTGTCATTCATAAGCCCCGTTATATCATTTTTAAGCTTTTTGTATAGTTCTTTCCGATCACTTTCTTCAGGATAATTCACAGCTTCGCTGATGAATTTCATGATCAGTTTTTCAAACCGGAAAATCCGTTTATTTTTTTCAAGGAACCTTTTAGTTGATTTTATACTGTATTCCAGCAGGTCAAAATTTCCTGCTTCATAATGGACTATCAGGCTTCTTATCCTTGCAAAGATATGCTGCTCTGGCTCAATTGCAGGATTATTCAAATTTATGATCCTGTTCAGATAATAAATACTTTTATCATAATCACCGGTTAAAAATGCAGCATAAGCTATCCTGTTGTAAAGTGAGATTTTCCGTGATTCAGCGATTTTAATCCCGAACTTCACGAATCCGGATTCAGCATCATTGATCAGCTTAATAAGATTTTCAAAACGGTTGGTTTTGATACAGTAATTAAGCTCAAGGTCGCTTACAAGCAGAAAAACCCTTGACTGCATTTCTAAAAATTCCTTTTTACCTTCAAATTGTTTTGAAAATTTTTTAAGCCTATCAAGCGTTTTATCAAAATCACCGAAATTCTTTGTTAGTATGCATGCATTAAGATAATTGTTTAAAGCCATGATATAGCTTCTGGGATTTTCCTTTATATATTTTTTTCCGCTTTCCATAAGCTTTACAAGCCTGTGCCTGTACTTTATCCAGCTTTCATTATCCCCGGTTATCCTGTAATAGTGGCCAAGTATAGTATAATATTTGAATTTAGCATCAAATGAAACCGCATTGGATTCATTCTGAAGCAGCGGATTTTTGATTATTTCATTCAGCCTGCCAAGATCTTTTTCATCACGAATGCTCCCGGTTTTTTTGGTGAACATGAACATATCATTATATAATATATGATACTGCTCGTTGATATTCAGCACTTTCAGGTTTTCAAGCGTTTCTTTTTTAAGCATCTCATAATCCAGAACATCATCTTCCGAATAATAATCAGTTGCAACTGAAGTAAGCGCTTTATTGTAAAGCAGGGCAAGGTAAAATGGTTTATCATTTTCTTTTGCAGCCGAAATTGCCTTGTTTAGCAGTGTCCTGAACTGCTTGTACAAACCTTTTTCAAAAAAGTACGTTCAGCTCTGTCATCATCATATTAAGTCTGGATACGGCAAATTTTTCC
>LLZO01000149.1 GCA_001567545.1 Candidatus Tepidiaquacellales bacterium OLB5 | reverse complement strand
AAAAAATTGGTATTTGTGAAATAAGAAAGGGACACATTATCTGATAAATTTGAATAACTTGAATTCTCACACAGAAAGATTCATTTGAATATTCAAAAAATAAATGTGTCCCATTAAAAAATAATTATTGTATAGCAAGCAGGTATTCATCAACTGTTTTAAGAATACCGATGCATTCGTTTTCATCTAGCAAAAGGAATCTTCCGCTTAACATATCCCGGCTGCAGAAAATTTTACCATCATCAGCATACCATGCATTAAAATACTGTTTACCGTTATTGTAACCTGATTTTTCATAAACCTTAAGATGACCTTTGCTGAAAAATATTTGTTCAGAATGTGAAAGATTATCTGTTGTTGAAATTTTTAACAGGTCTCCGCCCTGATAAAATGCCATTAGCTCAGTTCCGGAAGGTAAATTAACAGTTATTGATCTTGCATCAATCAAATTGTTCTCTGCAGTTCTGCGCGTTTCTTCTGACTCTGCAATTTTCTTTTCATCGCAGTCTGTTTGTGTATATAAAATGCAGGCTGCCTGTGTGATGAAAAAGAACAGAACCGCAATAACTGAATTCAATATTTTTTGAAAGTATTTCATTTTAATATTGATAATAAAAAAGCCCGGCTGTTAAATATTTATTGGGGGTAATATAAAATGCAGCCAGGCTTTAATATGAAAAAATTATTTATTTATTTTTTCTTCTTAATGCTAAAGCTGAAAATGCAAGACCTGCCAGTACCATTATCGGGAATTCCATTCCGAATAAACCGCATTTTTTGCCTTCGTTCTTAACAGTAGCTGTCATTTCAAGATCTTCTTTCAGATCTGCCAGAGTTTTTTCCCAAACAACTTTTTGTCCGTCTTTTCTGCCGTTTGTATTTAATATTTCAGCAGGGAATTCAAATTCATAGTTCAGCTTGGTATCAGATGCGCCCATGTTCTTTGCATTGGAAGTATCTTTTGCAAGAGTGTAGCTGAAATCCATGCCCTCTTTGCCTTCTTTCCATGAAGCTTTCACTTTTTCAAAACCTTTTGCAGAACTGATATCATTAATATTTTTGAATGTAAGATCAACTGTTACATGTTTTGTTGAGTCATCAAGCTTTTCTTCAACTTTTACGCTTTTTACCTCGGTGTTTGATGATGTATAATTCTGTTTGGCTTTTGCTTCTTCAAAGCTGAAACCGCCGAGGTCTGAACTTGATTTTACATTTGACATTTTTGTCCAGTAATGAACCTTCATGCTGCCAGAACCATCCTGTTTTAATGTTGTTTTCTGTTCTACGTTAACGCAACCTGCAAGGTAAACAGCAAATACCATCAAAAGAGATGATATGATAAATAAATTGTTCCTCCTTACGAAATTCTTTAATCTTTCTGTGTTTTTCATTATTACTCCTTTAGAGCTTTTAGTTATTGAATACATACAAATTTAACATATTTATGAATTGCAGCAAAATCAAATATTATGTATTTTGTTGCATGTATATTCAATCTAATAATTACCTGATAAATCCGCTGTTTAATCCGTTTCTTAAGGATAATTACTACATTTTTGAATATGGCTCAGTTCCAATAGAAACCAGGATAAAATTCAAAAACAGGATTTTAAAAAGAAAAGGTGCCGGGTATCAGAAAAATATTATACTGATAGAAGAACTGGAAAAAATCCTGGCTTCCGGCGGAGTCAGTAATTTCAATGAAATAATCATAAAACAACTTGGTTGCAGCAGAAGGATGTATGATTGTCATAAATCCAGGCTGCTTAAACAATTAAGAACATACTATTTTAACTGGGAAGAAAGAGAAGGTGAAAATGTTTCCGATAAAATAAACAGAATGTTCAAATGCGGAATGCTTAAAGAAGCAAAGAATGAAATATTAAAAATCGTGAATAAGCCAGGGAAAAAAAAGATGAGAGTAAATGATAATGCAGCATTATTTGATTTCTGTGAAAAACTGTTTTATTATTTCAGCCATAATAATGAAATACGGAAATCATCATATTATTTTAAGCAGGCAGAAATAATAAATTCAAAAATTATCCGTTCGGGTGCAGATAAAATTTTAAAAAGCGGAATCAGGCTCAGGTTCCTTCTGTTAAAAAGCTTTAAGCTTACAATCAACAGGTTCAAAATAAATAACCTTAAAAAAGCAGCCGTTATACTTGAAAAGATAAAAGTAAATCATTTCGAACTCTTAAGTACAGAACAGAAGCTTAAAGTTCATCACAGGCTTGGGTTGCTTTACAATGTATTTAAGGAAAGAGAAAGATCAATAAAAGAATTTAAAGCAGCAAAAATACTGGCTGAAGAAAATTCATTTATTGCAGATGCACTAATTTTCGAAAGTTTTATCATGCTCCGGAAATTTGCTGAAAATAACAACCTTGCTGCAGAATTTCTTGAATTTCATAAAAATAATTATTTAAAAATAATTAAATGTCACACAGATATTTCACAGATTATGGATTATGAGCTAAATTACCTCAGGTTTTTGATATACTCCGGGGATAAGGATACCGGAAAATTTACGGCTGATTATATGAACAGGCAGCTTCTTTATTCACGTAAATCAGATGCCCTTAATAGCTGGTATCTTGACCTGAGTGATGAGGTTTCCAGTAATATTGCAAAATGGAAAATTACCGGGAACAAATTTTATATATCACCCGATAAACAGATTCTGGATGCATTTATTAAAATGAACTCAGAATCATTTTACAGGTTTAAGAATATTTATTTACCAAATGTACTTTCAATATTGTATATTAATATAGCCGAACAGGAATTCTGGAGATCAGTGAATGCAGATTTTTTAAAAGCAGATTTAATACTGAAAAAATTAAACAGGATCATTAAACTGCATAACATTAATATCAGTATATCATGGATAGAAACAATTAAACTTGGACTTGAGATATTTGAGGCTTTAAGATCTTTTACTAAAGATAAAGTATTGATTAAATTTGCAGGAAAAACTGGAAAGCTCACAGAAATGCTTGCGGGTAAACAGCAGACCTTTAACATATCATCAGATTTTGCCAAGCTGTTATTTATAAAACAGGAAGTGAATCATCCGGGTTTTGATACATTAATAAATAATTTTGAAAACAAGATTATGAAATTACATCCTGAACAATTTGAAGTAATTAAACGACTGGCTAATTCAAGTTCAGCTTAATTTTTTCATCGGTTCAAGTTTTTCATCAATAAATTTTGCTGCAAGTTTCATATCAACTTCTTCGGGAGATTTAATACCCTCGCTTAGCATAAGCAGAATGTTTTCCTGGATATTTCCGCGCCTTAACGCTGTTGAATAAGGTACCCGCAGAAATGTAACCATTGAATATTTTGGTATGAACCGGTCCGGATATTTGGCATAAAGTATTGCCTCAATTT
>LLZO01000148.1 GCA_001567545.1 Candidatus Tepidiaquacellales bacterium OLB5 | reverse complement strand
AAGCCCCTTTTTAAAACCATTTGTAGAGACGCATCACATGCGTCTTGTATATACTAGACACGAGTATCGAGTCTTTACAAAGACTGATTATTTCACTAATACCATCTTTTTAGATTCCGAAAAATCATCGGTAAATAGCTTATAAAAATACATACCACTCGGGAAGTTTGAAGCATCCCAGTTAACTTCAAATGTACCCGGATTCAGTTCTTCATTTACCAGAATAGATATTTCTTTGCCAAGAATATCGTAAATTGATATTTTCACATTTGACCTTTTGGGTATATCAAATTTAATATTTGTTACCGGGTTAAATGGATTTGGGTAGTTTTGATAAATAGAGTATTGTTTTGGTAATGTATTTTCTGTATTATTTATACCAGTAAACGAACCTCCACCACCATCTGTTGTATGAAGTATTACTCCATTAGTTCCTGTAATCCAGCAATCATGCGAATTTAGACAATTTATGTCCAACAAGTTTTCCGTAACACCTGAGAACTGTTGAAACCAATTTAGCCCGCGATCGTTGGTTTTTAATATTAATCCGTTATTCCCAATTATCCAACCTGTATCGGTTGATAAAAAATAAATTTTATTTAGCAGTACATTATAATTTAACCGGGTTACAGTCCAATTCAAGCCACTATTCGTAGATTTCAACAATGTATCCTTTACACCAATTGCGAACCCAGTACTCTCGTTAATAAATGAAATGGATTTCAGATATGGAGTAGTATTAAGACCACTTCCCGAATAGACTCTATGTACATTAAACCAATTTTGGCCACCATTTGTGGTTTTATCAATTCTTTGATATGATTGAAAGATAATGTGCTGAGCAATCCAATCTCCGCCTGCTGCCCAACCTGTTAATTCGTCTTTAAAATATATGGAATTCCATTCATAATTTGCATTCGTTAATTGAATAACCCAAGTTTCTCCGGTATTAGTAGTCTTAAAGATTTTAGTTCCAACTGCCCATCCAGTAAACTGATTAATGAATTTAATGTCATATGAACCTCCACCTAAGTAATTAACATTCCAGTTAACTCCCTGATTTGTTGTTTTAAGCATTACACCGCCATAGCCAACAGTGAAAAGGACATTTTCACTTAATGCAGTACTTTCATATATATGCACCGATGTGTTTGATATTTGTGAAAACCAATTTTGTCCGGCATTAGTTGTTTTTTTGAGTTGCCCATTAATTCCAAATACAAAACCAGTCTGACTATTTACAAAGCAAATCGAAAAAATTTGAATAAAAGGGAGGTGATAATGGCATGTTTATCCATCCTGATTGTGAGTAACCAATAAAATTGAAAATCAAAATTAAAATACCGATGGAAGGAATTATTCTCATGTTAAATCTAATGAAAAATTTTATAATACTATTTAGGATTTCAAATGTAAGTGAATTTTCAATCATATTAGTCAAAATTAATTTGATTTGATTACTACAAATATAATACATAATCTTAGGTTTTATAAGCACAAAGGCGGGTAAATTACCCGCCTTTGGCCAAAAAACACAAAATTTAATCTACTTCTTCGTGCCGCTTTCAATCAACTTCATGAACTGCGTAATAAGATCAATTGGCAGCGGGAATATGATTGTTGAGTTCTTCTCAGTCGCAATTTCTGTCAGTGTCTGCAAATAGCGGAGCTGTAATGATACAGGCTGTTTCTGTATGACTTCAGCCGCATCTGCAAGCTTTTGCGATGCCTGGAACTCACCATCAGCGTGAATAACTTTGGCTCTGCGTTCTCTTTCAGCCTCAGCCTGGCGTGCCATAGCGCGCTGCATTTCTATAGGCAGGTCAATTTGTTTTACTTCCACATTGGAAACTTTTATTCCCCACGGTTCAGTATGGTCATCAATAATAACCTGCAGCTTTTTATTGATCTCATCGCGTTCGCTCAGCAGCTCATCCATTTCTGACTGGCCAAGAACACTTCGTAAAGTTGTCTGGGCTATCTGTGAAGTTGCAAACAGGAAGTCCTGTACCTCTATCACAGCTTTTTCCGGCTGCAGCACGCGGAAATACACCACTGCATTCACCTTGACAGAAATGTTATCCTTGGTTACGATATCCTGTGACGGCACATCCATTACTAGTGTGCGCAGGCTTACCTTTATCATTTTATCAATAAAAGGAATAAGTATGATAAGTCCCGGCCCTTTTGTCTGGGAATATCTTCCCAAACGGAAAATTACGCCTCTTTCATATTCCCTTAAAACCTTTATCATACTGAAAAGTATTATGATAAAGAAAAGGAATATAAAGAACAGAAATGTTATTATTACAGCCTCCATATTGTCTCCTTATGGTTTAATGTTTTATAAATTCTTTTTAACTACCTCATCCCCCAGCCCCTCTCCTACAAGGAGAGGGGAGCAAAGTGTGAAAAACTATCCAAATTAAAAATCTTTTTTATAAACACACCCCTTCCGTCCCCTCTCAATAGGGGAATTAATCTCATATTCCCCTCTTGAGAGGGGTACGGCTTTAGCCGTGGGGTGTGTTACTATTAAGCTTTGATTCCCGTAACCTGTTGAAATCAGTTTGAAAAACTGATTGAAATCCCGCTGGCGGGATAACTTGTAACCTGTAATTTGCAATCTGTAATTCAGGAGACTATACCCTGTTACACATCAAATAGAAATTACGTCTAAATTCTGGTAACCGTGATTGTCAGATCCTTAACTCCAACCACTTTAACCTTATCGCCCTTAGCCAGATTTTCAGATGATTCTGCTTTCCATATTTCGCCCATAACTTTAACAGTTCCTTTACCGTTAATTACGTCGACAAATACTTCGCCAATTTCACCCAGCAGACCTGATTCACCGGTCATTGCTTTGCGTTTATGCGCCCTGATAACAAGCCAGGCTAAAAGGATAAAAATTCCCGATACTATTATTACTGTTGTTATTATTACATTCATGGATATATCTACTGCTTCTTCAAATGGTGAGCTTGGGTCAATTAACATCATGGAACCAAGAAATAAAGCAATAACGCCAGATACAGTCAGCATACCGTAGCTGGTAACTTTGATTTCCGCAATAAACAAGATTATGGCTAGCAATATCAATCCGGCCCCGGCATAATTTATAGGAAGTGTATGCAGTCCGTATAGCCCAAGCAGTATGCAGATTCCGCCGACAACTCCGGGTAGTATTGCACCGGGGTTATACAGCTCCAGCATTATTCCGGACATTCCAATCATCATAAGTATATATGCTATATTCGGGTCACTTATGATTCCAAGGAACTTCTGAAACCAGCTTTCTTCATGATTCACAATCTTAGCATTAACCGTATTTAGGATCTTTTTTCCGGAAGAAGTTTCTACTTCCCTGCCGTTTACCTTTGCAAGCAGATCGTTTATATCATTTGCAATCAGGTCAATTACGCTATCTCTCAATGCTTCCGTTTCGGTTATAGAAACACTGTTCCTGACTGCATCTTCGCTCCATTTAACATTCCTGTTTCGTTTTTCGCTGATCGAACGGATAAATGCAGCGGCATCGTTGGTGACTTTTTCGCTCATGGTGGAATCCATTTTGCTTCCGTCACCGCTTACAGGGTGCGAAGCGCCTATGTTGGTTCCGGGAGCCATAACAGCAATGTTTGATGCCAGCGTTATAAATACTCCTGCAGATGCAGCCTGCGAACCGCCCGGTGAAACATAAACAATTACAGGCACAGGTGATGCAAGCAGGTCTGTAACAATATACCTTGTGGATTTCAGCAATCCTCCCGGGGTATTAAGCCTTATCACAAGGCACTCTGCGTTATTTTTCCGGGCTTCTTCAATGCTTTTATGAATAAAATCTGATGTAGAAGGATTAATCGACCCATCAATTGTTATCACATAAACAACAGGCTGCTGCCCTAATGTAACCAGGGGTGCCTGCAGTACAATAAAAATTAAAACGGTTAATATTAATTTCATTTTATTCATAATTTTATGAATATAAATATATATGTATTGATTATAAACAAAAATAATGAAAAATTTGCTGAAATATCCACTATATTTTATAAAGCTATTGTTTAATAGAGCATTCTTTTGTATATTTGCGTGTAATTAACACATCAAAAAACACCCGGATTTAAAAAAATCTGAAAAAAAATTCGTACTTTCTAAGTTATCCGAGTTAAATTAAATCAAATAAATCATTCCGGTAAATACTTTAAACCAAAGGTATTGTTATTAAAAAATTATAATTAAAACTAACTGTGTATTATGGCATCAGATAAAAAAGATGATTTAAAGCCTTCTATGGATCTTGCTGAGTTAAAGAAGAAAAAAATAGCAGAGCTTTATGAAATTGCAAAACATTTAAATATAAACGACTATAGTGATCTTAGGAAACAGGATCTGATATATAAGATACTTGAATCAGGCACTCAGAATGACGGCGTTGCATACAGCAAGGGTGTCCTGGATGTTCTTCCTGACGGGTACGGTTTTTTAAGATCATCAGATTACAACTATCTTTCATCCCCTGACGACGTTTATGTATCTCCATCACAGATTAAGAAATTCGCATTAAGGACCGGTGACACCGTAAGCGGGCAGGTTCGCCCACCCAAAGACGGCGAAAGGTTCTTTGCATTATTACGTGTAGATAAAGTAAACGGTGTAGAGCCTGAAAAAATGCGCGAGAGGACTTTGTTCGATAACCTGACACCTCTTTATGCAAATGAAAGGCTTAACCTGGAATCAGCACCCGGTGAATACGCAACCAGAATAATGAACCTGTTCACTCCGATAGGAAAAGGAAACAGGGGCATGATAGTATCACCGCCAAAAGCAGGTAAAACAATTTTGCTTCAGCAGATAGCCAACGCAATTGCCAAAAATCAGCCTGATGTTGAGCTTATTGTCCTTTTAATAGATGAGCGTCCGGAAGAAGTAACGGATATGGAGCGCTCCGTCAGGGCAGAAGTCATAAGTTCAACATTCGATGAACCGCCCGAGAGGCACGTACAGGTTTCTGATATTGTACTTGAAAAGGCAAAAAGGCTTACTGAAGCCAAAAAGGATGTTGTGATACTTCTTGACAGTATCACCCGTCTTGCAAGAGCGCATAACACAGTAGTACCGCACAGCGGAAAGATACTTTCCGGCGGCGTTGACGCAAATGCATTGCACAGACCAAAAAGATTTTTCGGAGCTGCAAGAAATATTGAAGAAGGCGGAAGCTTGACTATTATAGCAACCGCACTTGTTGAAACCGGCAGCAGAATGGACGAAGTTATCTTCGAAGAATTCAAAGGAACCGGTAACATGGAAATAGTTCTTGACAGAAAGCTTGCCGATAAAAGAATTTTCCCCGCAATTGACCTTAACAAATCAGGCACAAGAAAAGAAGAGCTTCTCCTTGATGAGGAAGAGCTCTCAAAGGTATGGCTGCTCAGAAAGATCCTGAGTGATTTTTCACAGGTCGAAGCAATGGAATTCCTTTTAGGTAAAATGAAAGGGACCAAGCATAACAAAGAATTCCTGAAAAGCATGAATTCCTGATAAGGATTTTATACTTCAACGGATTCGGTGTTACGCTCAAAAAACTATTTGAGCAGAAATACATTGTGACTGAATGAAAAAAGAGATCATCATCAATTCAAATGCAGATGAGAACCGCATTGCTATCATAGAAGATGGAAAGCTTGCAGAGCTGTTTATCGAAAATGAGGAGTATGAGCGTGTTATCGGCGATATTTACCTTGGCAAGGTAGCAAAAGTTATTCCCGGAATTAAAGCTGCATTTATAGACCTGGGCTTTAAGCAGGATGCTTTCCTGCATTTCAGCGATGTTGGCGACCAGGCTGAAGATATGAAAGCAATACTTGGCACAGATTCTGAAATTGACGAAGATGATGATGATGAAGAGGATTATATCCCGCGGAAAAACCAGCAGCAGAAACGCCGCCAGGTGCCCAGACTTGAGCGCGGACAGAAAATAATTGTTCAGATCACCAAAGAACCTGTAGGCAATAAAGGCGTAAGGGTCACTTCCAAAGTTTCCATTCCAGGCAGATACCTTGTATTCCTTCCGTTTGAAAATAAAGTAAATGCTTCCAAACAGATACAGAACATGCGCGAAAAGCGCAGGTTAAAAAACATTGTGCGAAATTACCGCAATGAAAAAGGGCTGGAGTTCGGCGCAATAATAAGAACAGTTGCCGAAGAGCAGGATGATAAAGCCATTCTGGAAGACCTGGAAAGCATTTATAACACATGGAAAGATATAGAAAAGCAGGTAAAAACAGGCGTACCGCCTGCACTGCTGTATAAAGATCTAACCGTAACCACAAGCGTTATCAGGGACCTCTTCCGCGATGATGTTGAAATTTTACGCACTGATAACAAAAAGCTGTTTAAAGAAATTCAGCAGTATGTAAAAGTAAACTCCCCTGACCTTTTAGATAAAATTGAGCTTTACAAAGGCAATAAAGCACTGTTTGACCATTATAATATTGAAGCTGAAATTCACCAGACATTAAGCACACGCGTTCCGCTAAAGCTTGGAGGCCACCTTGTTATTGAAAAGACCGAGGCAATGTATGTAATTGATGTTAACAGCGGCAAATATGCAAAAAGCAAGGACCAGGAAACAAATTCGCTTAAAACAAACCTTGAAGCATCAAGGGAAATTGTAAGGCAGATAAGGCTCAGGGACCTTGGCGGTATTATTGTAATAGATTTTATTGATGTATACGACGACAAGAACAAGAAAAAAGTTTACGACGAGCTTAAAAAGGAATTTAAACGGGACAGGGCTAAGGTAACTATACTGCCAATGTCAGAGTTCGGACTTGTGCAGATCACGCGCCAGCGCGTTCGCGAAAACGTAGTCCGCTCAATAACAGAGCAATGCCCGCTTTGCGGCGGCAGCGGTATAATAGAAAGCTCAGGTAATATATTAACACGCATAGAACGCTGGGTAAAACGTTACAAGCTTGATAAACACCGTCCATCCGGAAAGCTTTTGCTGAAAGTGCATCCTATGGTTTATAAAACAATGCGCGAAGGTACAATAAGCAACATTACAAAACTTGCATTTAAACATCTCTTAAGGATAACTCTGGAAGAAGACTCATCTCTTGCATTCCAGGATTTCCGCTTTATCCAGGCCAAAACCGGCGAAGATATTACACCAAATTACACCTGATAAATTGAAGCTGCGGACTGACATACTGGTTATTGGAAGCGGTATAGCCGGTCTTTCATATGCCATTAAAGCTGCCAGGTTCGCTAAAGTTATGCTTATAACCAAAAAAGAACAGGCAGAATCCAACACAAATTATGCGCAGGGCGGTATTGCTACCGTTACTTCTGCTGATGATTCATACGACCTGCATATTAAGGATACGCTGGAGTGCGGTGCCGGATTATGCCATACCGGTGCAGTTGAGCAGATAGTTAAGAACGGGCCAAAGCTGATAAATGAGCTGATACAGCTTGGTGTTAAGTTCAGCAAAGAACAGGGAAAGCTTGACCTTGGAAGAGAAGGCGGGCACTCACGCAAGCGTATAGTCCATGCAAAGGACCTGACAGGCAGGGAAATTGAAAGAGCCCTGCTTCATAATATTTCCAGGAATAAAAATATCAAAGTGCTGGAGCATCATACTGCAATTGACCTAATCACAGAGCATAATTTAAAGCCGCGCAAAAGAACAGGTAAAATAAACTGTTATGGAGCATATGCGTATGATGAGCTGAATAATGATATAATCACTATAATTTCAAAGCTAACTGTAATCTGTACGGGAGGTATCGGGCAGGTTTACCTGCATACAACAAATCCCGCAATCGCGACCGGTGACGGTATAGCAATAGGCTACAGGGCGGGCTGCCTTATCGGCAACATGGAATTCGTTCAGTTCCACCCTACCAGCCTGTATGAAAAGAAATCAGAAAGAAAGAACGGACAATCATTTTTAATAAGCGAAGCTTTGCGCGGTGCAGGCGCAATACTTAAAACAAAATCAGGCGAAGAGTTCATGTTTAAATATGATCCGCGCGGCTCGCTTGCTCCAAGGGATATTGTTGCGCGCGCAATTGATAACGAAATGAAAAAACACGGCGATGATTTTGTTTACCTTGATATCACTGCCCTTGGCAAATCCAATATAATGAATAAGTTTCCCAATATTTATAACAAGTGCCTTTCAATCGGACTTAATATTGCAAAAGACATGATACCGGTAGTACCTGCAGCACATTATATTTGCGGCGGAATTGTATGCGACCTTGACGGGAAAACATCTCTTGGAAATCTTTACGTACTTGGCGAGTCTGCAATGACAGGTGTACACGGAGCAAACAGGCTGGCATCGAACTCTCTGCTTGAAGCGCTTGTTTATGCTGATAAAGCTGCAAAGCTTTGCTGCGGGGGAATTACAAAGATAAAACATAAGCCTTCATCTCTTGTTCCTGAGTGGGATGCAAGCGGAACTGAAAACGCGGAAGAATGGATATTAATATCACAGAACAGGACTGAAATTAAACAGATAATGTCTAATTATGTCGGTATAGTCAGATCAAACCTGAGGCTGCACAGGGCATTAAGAAGAATACAGCTTATTAAAGATGAAACGGAATCATTTTATAAACGCACCAAAGTAAGCAGAGAGCTTCTTGAATTAAGGAATATGGTGCAGATATCATATCTTATTATCCGCTCAGCTTTGATGCGTAAGGAATCCAGGGGGCTGCATTACAGCACAGATTATCCGAACCTTAAAAGAACATTCGAAAAAGATACTGTCATAACAAATAAAACTGTAAATTAACACTAAATAAAAGCGGTAATTTATGAGTTCAAAACATCACGTTAAAAAAGATTTAACCGGCAGCAGAAAAGATGTACTGACCGGGAAACATAAAGCAGCTTTGCTGCTGGTTTCTCTGAGCGTTTTAATGCTTGAATTTACTCTCATAAGAGTACTTTCTGTATCATTGTGGTATCACTTTGCATTTATGATAATCAGCATTGCGCTGCTTGGTCTTGGCATAAGCGGTGTTACAATTATTATAAGCAAACGCATCAACAGCGCTGAAATAAATTCATTTTTATCGCTTACTTCCCTGCTTTATGCCGTTTCGGTTATACTTTCGTTTGTTCTTATAAATAAAATACCGTTCGACCCGTTCAGCTTATTCATAGATTCATCACAATTTTTATACCTGCCGGTATATTATGTACTAATAACACTTCCGTTCTTCCTGGCAGGACTTATTATAGGCCAATTATTTACCAGGTTCAAATCAGGTATTAACCAGCTTTATTTTTATGACCTTGTTGGAGCCGGATTAAGCTGTTTTGTATTTATCATGGTATTGCCAAAATTCGGCGGCTCTGGCGGAATAATATTCGCTTCTCTGCTTGCTTGTTTGGGTGCTGTACTCTTCTCACTGCATAACAGCAGGATGAAAACAGTTGGTCTATACGGCGCTATGATAATGATAGTTGTGAACGGGTTATTCCTTACCAATCCGGAATCATACCTGCCGATATATATTTCATCGAATAAAGTATACGGCAATTACATGAAGGAAAATCCGGACCAGATGCTGCTTACCAAATGGAATTCCTTTTCAAAAGTTGATGTACTTAAAGATGACGGCGAAGCCGTGGATGACTACCCTGTTTATACTGCAATTATTGATGCAGGTAACTCAACCACCAATATACCAAAAGTTCCGAATATAATAGACAGCAGCGCCCGCCCGCCTTTTGATGCATCAATGCTTGCGATGTATTTAAAGCGCGAAGATACTGCAAAAGTATTTATACTTGGCTCAGGCGGCGGCGGTGAGATACTTTCAGCCCTCACAAATAATGCCAAATCTGTAACAGCGGTTGAAATTAATCCAATACTTAACGACCTTGTTGGAAAGGATCTTTCTAACTACTGGACAGGCGGAATAGCAAATGATAAACGTGTTAAAATAATAACCGATGATGCCAGAAGCTGGCTTCGCGGAAAGCGGATTAAGTATGATGTTATTGTAAGCGCGCATACAATATCGGCAAGCGCATCAAACAGCGGCGCAATGAGCCTGGTGGAAAATTATATTCTGACCGAAGAAGCGCTGAGGGAATATCTCAATCACCTTGATATAAACGGTATTTTATATGTTACCAGACCCGAACCGCAGATGCCGAGGCTTGTTGCTTCGATTAAGGAAGCGCAGAAGCTTAACGGCGGCAGCGATCTGAAGAACCAGTTCTATATATTCAAGAGACCGCCAACAGATTACGAAGTGGATGTAAGCTATTTAACAGGAGTTCTGTTCAAAAAGAGCGGGTTTGATGAGTTTGATATTCAGAAGCTTAAAACTATGGCAGCTTTGCTGAACCTTGAAACAATTTATGACCCTGTTTCAAAACAGGATGGAATATTTAAAGATATTGTTGAAGCAAACAGCATAAATGATATTGCGGGAAAATATCCGGATATTAAGCTATATCCGGCTACTGATGATAATCCTTATTTTGAGCATAACACTGATTTTACAAAAATAAATTTCACAAGTATTAAGGAATCGTTTTCACAGGGCGAGCGCGCAATGTTATCAATGGTGCAGAAACCTGTTGCGGAATCAACACTTGTAATACTGCTTGCGCAGACAATACTTCTTTCTGCCCTGCTGATTTTCCTGCCGATATATTTACGGTTCAGAAAAGACCCTGAAATAAAAAAGGTAAAAAAAGGTAAATACATTCTGTATTTTGCGCTGCTTGGGCTTGGGTATATAATAATTGAGATTTGCCTGATACAGAAGTTTACGCTGTTTCTGGGTCAGCCTGTATATACAATGCTTACTGTTATTTCAACAATGCTTATATTTTCAGGCATCGGCAGTATGTTAAGCGATAAAGTGATTAAGCTGGTTAAGAATGTTAATGTTGTTTATATTATTATAGCAATATTAACTGCTGCAATCGGCTTGCTGAACTCAGTTATATTTGATGGAATGGTAAGGGCAGATATTACCTGGCGGATATTAGTTTCTGTTGCACTCATCGGACCGCTTGCATTTTTTATGGGGATTCCTTTTCCATATGGTATGAGCTTAATTGATTATAAATCAAATTACCTTGTTGCTTATGGCTGGGGTGTAAACGGATTCTTTAGCGTACTTGGAAGTGTGCTGGTTGTGATGCTTTCAATGAGCATAGGATTTAAGGCTGTGTTTTTAATTTCAGCCGTAATATATGCTGTTGCAATGATTGTTGCCGGAATGCTGAAGCCAAAACCTGCCGAAAGCAGTGCAGCATAAAAAAAATTTATAAACATAGGTAATAGAAGTATAGACAAGGGGCTGTAAGCCCCTTGTTTTGATTTTTAGGGTTATAATTTCGCCCCTGCAGGGCTTTGATACTCTGCGTTTATACCGATGGGCTTCACCCATCGCTGATTTATTCCGCCACTTCGTGGCTTTAATTTTTTTTTTCCCGATATTTTGATAATTATTTTTAATATTTACAACTTACAGAAAAATTAATTGATTCACGGTAAAAGAATATATGATTTAGGTCATAGTATTGGCTTTAATACTGTATTATATTTGTAAAGAAGCTGTAAATACAAACAGACCTGATAAATACACCCGGATATCTGCACACACTCAAAGACCCGATGCTTTAAGCAAAAAGCATTAAAAATTCTAAAATTTAATTAAATCCTGTAAACATGTTCTTGAAATTTGATATAATGAGGATTAATTTATATTTGTTAAATTAACATAAAAACAGAAATTATGAAAATTTTGAAATTAATTGCCAAGCTAGTAAATATTAAAGCATTACTGCTTTGCGCAGCATTAATTTTTTGCTGTGTAAATATTTTTGGGCAGAGTATAACGTGGCAAAGGACGTATGATGGTGTTGACCACCTTTCAGACGGCAGCTTTAGTGCATGTTATGCTGATGGTGATAATATTTATGTTGCGGGAATAACAACATTATTACCAAATCGGAGATTTATTTACGTAATGAAACTTAACCGTTTTGGAGATACTATATGGACAAGAACGTTAACACCAAATATAAATTCAAGTTCATCAAGGGCAGAAGCAATAACATCCTGTGGTGATGGAGGTTGTGTATTAACAGGTTCATCGAACGGTTCTTTTACAATAAAATTAGATATAAATGGAAATATAATTTGGAATCATAATTATGGGGGCGGTTTAAAGCAATGTTATTCAATTATAAAGACATCAGATGGAGGGTATATAGCATGCGGAAGGGATGCTGAATGTTCCACTGATTGTGCGTATATTTTAAAAGTTGATTCATTAGGGAATATACAATGGCAGCAAACATATCCAGCAGGATATTGGAAAAATTTCCAGAGTATCACAGAAACAAATGATTTAAATGGATATATCGCCGTAGGTTTTGATATTGCGAGCATTAATGATACTTCAAGAGGTTATATTGTGAAAATTAATAATTCAGGCGGAATAATTTGGGAGAGAAGTTATTTGATAGGACAAAGTACAGGTTTTAAAACAATAATAAAACATAATGATTTTTATTTTATTGCTGGTGGATCAAATAATAGATTATTTTTCGGGAAAATAAATGAACAGGGTGATACCAGCAGTATAAAAATATTTCAAACTAATTCAAGCGAATATTTTGCCGGTTTCAATATTATAAATGATAATAAATTCGTAATGGCGTCAAGTAAAGATTCAATTCTAACTTTAAACGGCCATGTTTTTACATTTGATAGTACAGGTACAATAATAAACGATAAACTATATTTATCTGAAGATGTGATGAATTTATATTTTACATTGCCTTTATCAGGAGGAGATATACTATTTGGCGGCAGTGTTGATTTTGATCCGGTACATACAAGAAATGATATCTATGTATTAAGAACTGATAGTTTGTTGAATGCTCCGCCACCTATTGGAATAATAAATCAAAATATAAATATACCCTTACGTTTTAAATTATATCAAAATTTTCCAAATCCATTTAATCCTGTTACTAAAATATTTTATGAAATTTATAAAAGCACTTTTATAAAATTAAGTATTTACAGTTCAAGAGGACAATTGATAAATATACTTGAAAACTCTAACAAAAAGTCCCGGAATGTATAGTTTTGATCTGAATACCGTTAAATTAAATTTAGCCAGCGGTGTATATTTTGTTATGCTTGAAAGTAATGAAAATTTTAAACAATCAATCAAAATAGTTTTAACCAAATAAACGGAGTTAATTATGAAAACTTTAATATTAGTTTCTTTGCTTTGTTTTTCAGTAACAGTATTAATTGCACAAAATGATAGTCTCGATATGCTGCATAACAGTGAGTTGTTAATTTACAATAATTCAACAAATTCGCAGCGTATAAGAGTAAGAGTCTATCCTGTTTCAATGGTTTTTAATGGTGTTTATGATTATAGACTTAATGCAGACCAACCCTCTGAACCTCCTAATTCTATATTATATAATTTTATAAATGCAAGAAATACTTCAGAGTTTCAATTTGAAATTATATCTGGCGGTAATTTTATCGGTTTTAACCATGATGTAGATTTCGGGAATACTTCAACTGTTGGCTGTGTTGGTTTTGGAATGTACAAACTAGAAGTACATAAATGGTCTAATCCAAACTGGTTATTTGTAGATACTTGTATAATTGATTTTGACGCAGGTTTTCCTGGCAGCTTACCTAATGATTTGCATATAAAATACAGAGATAATACCAGTGGTATTGGAGGAAGTGGCCCTAGGTTAACGTTTTATTGGGATAACTGTGCTGAACAAAATATTACATCTGTCAGTAAATATATTAAAGCATGGAATCAATGTTCAGGACAGATAAGAGAAAAAGAATATGGCGAGATGATTTACAGTACTAATAATGGCAATTCTTATACAAAATTACCGCAAGATTACAGAATTGATTGCGGGACAGAAAACTTCCCTGATTTACCTGGACAATGGGGAACAGGTGTTTTAACGCTTAATTTGACAATTGATAAAAATATTACAACGCGTTACGAGGAGGAAAGATTTGAAGCTCCGTCAAACATTGTGATTTCTCCAGAGTGTACCCTTAAGATAAACCCCAGTAAAATATTCAGGGTAAAAAAAGATCCTTGGATTGAGCAACCGGGACTTGGTGATTATTTCACCAGATTCTATTTAAAGCCATATTCTGTTGTAAAATTAGAACAGGGAAATGGATCAAATGATCTAACAAAATTAATCTTCGAAAACTCCAATTGGCTAATTTTGGAATGTGATAGTAAAATTTTGTTGAGCAATTATTCTGTATTGGAAATGCAGACAGGCAGCAAGCTTTGCATGCGTGGCGGTACAGTCAGCGGACAAGGGCAATTTAATATTTCAGGCTTTGTTCCAAGATTACAATGTCTTGTTCCATGTGTTGAAGATAATATTTTTGAAGACAGCGCAAAGCTGGTTATTGATACAAATTCAGTATTGGAACTTCCAGACAGCACATTTATTAGATTTAAAGGAAGCGAAACTAAGCTTATCTGCAAAGAAAACTCCGAAATTAAATTCGGCAAAGGGTCAAAACTTATCTTTGAAGACGGAGCAAGAATATTAGCAAACGGCTGCAGGTTTACAAGCTATGACAGCACTGATATTTGGGACGGGATATACCTTTCAGGTATTGCATACGATACATTAAAGAACTGCACTTTCCAGAATGCAGTGAACGGGATAAACATTACTGATAATTTCGACCCGTTCGGCTCTCCCGGCGCTGTTGAAATAAGTAACTGCACTTTCAAAAATTCGAGCAGTACAGAGCTTTTAAATTATGTTTATGTAAATAACAGCTATAATGTGCTTGTTAAGGGATGTAATTCAGTTAAAACTGGCAGTGCAGGATTTACTTCTGGAATTATTGCAGAATACTGCCCAGCAGGCGGGGTTGTAATTTGCTAAAATGTGTATTATTTTATGATAATTTGTTGAGAACCTGCTGATATTATTAAATAATTTTTGAAAATATGAAAATTTTAAATAAAACAACAAAAATATTTAATATTAATGCAATATTGCTTTGCGCAGCATTAATTTTTAGCTGCATAAATATTTTTGGGCAAAGTATAACGTGGCAGAGGACAATTTTAGCACCGGATATAGAATATTTCAGATCAGTAGTTCAAACTCCAGATGAAGGTTATATAGCGGTTGGCAGAAAACGTGAGTCCGGAATAAGAGATGATATGTATATTGTAAGATTTAATAAATTCGGAGATACTTTATGGTCAAAAACTATTGATAAAGAATATGCAGTCAGTATAACAAAAACAAATGATAACAATTATGCTGCGATAGGCGTACACGGAAGTTTTGTGAAGTTTGACTTAAATGGTAACATTTTAATTTTAGGAAATTATTATAATGATGATTTGACTATTAATAAAATACTGCAAACACCCGATAATTCATTTTTTATCTGTGGAAGATTCTTCCCGAACACGACTTTCCCATTTTTAGCAAAGTTCAACTCAAATGGTGTATTGACATGGGATTCTGTCTATTCAGTTAATATTGAAAGCGGTGTAATCACCGATATGGTTTTAGCTACTGATAATTTTCTTGTATTAAGTGGGTATCACCAATTACAAACTAATCAGCCAAATTATTTATTTCTTGCAAAAATTAATTTTGATGGGAATTTTATCTGGTCTAATACTTCATTTACTCATCCAAATGCATATAATAGGTCTCTTGCTCAGACAATCAATGGTGAATTTATTGCTTGTGGTGCAGCATATCTATTTAAATTTAATAATACAGGCACTTTACTTTGGAGAAAAATTCAGGATTCAGTATTGTCAGTCGGTTATGAGTCAATTACAATTACAAAAGATGGAAATTATATTTATGCAGGATGGTTGGATTCTGCAGATTATCAGTACGTTAGGATTAGAAAAACAGATACTAGCGGAAATGAAATCTGGAAGAAATTACAAGGGTTTACAGATAGAAACCATACAGGATGGGAAATTAAGGAAACAAATGACAGTGGCTTTGTTGTAGTTGGAAGAACGGATTTTCAAGAAGAAGATCCTTATATACTCAAGGTTGATAAAAAAGGTGATTTTTTGCCACCAATTAATGTTAATTTAATAAGTGAAGTAATACCAAAAACTTTTATTCTTAGCCAAATTATCCCAATCCGTTTAATCCATCTACAAACATAAGATTTGACATTTCAGTTAATGGATATATTATATTTAATGTCTATAACATTTTAGGGAAGTTAGTTTTCAGTAATAATGGATACAAACCGACTGGGAGTTATGAAGTAAAGTTTGATGGGAGTAATCTGGCAAGCGGAATGTATTTTTATAAGTTAGTTGTTGGAGATCCCAAAGGGACAAGCAAACCCAACGGGGTAAACTCCAACAACGGGGTATGGTTCACGGATACGAAGAAGATGGTACTTTTGAAGTAGCGAAATAGTGAAAAAGACAAATAGCAAATTAGCCTGCTGATAAATCAGCAGGCTTAATTATGTAAATTAATTCGTGAATTTAGTGAAATTCGTGGTTACATTTTTACAACAATTTTTTAAAATCTGCAAAAGTTAAGTCAAAATTCAGTATTAATGACAGCTTTTACAGCATTGAAAATCTTATGATATTTTGCTAAATTTGTGAATAAATTATGGCAGAATTAACAGATAAGATCAAAGAAAAACTCTCCGAAGCCAACGGTTTTCAGGGAGTAGTATTCACAGAGAACATCAACTACCCTATGATCGAAGTTCCGAAGGAACGCCTGCTTGAAATAGCAAAGATACTTAGGGATGAATTCCAAATAGAACAGCTACGCGATGTAGTAAGCGTTGACCGTTTTACCAAGAACGAAAGGTTTGAATGCATATATAACCTTTTTTCGCTCACTCACGGTAAAAGGATATTCCTGAAAGTTAAGCTTGATTCAAAAAATCCGGAAGTGGAAAGCCTTTATCCAGTATGGCAGTCAGCCAACTGGGCAGAGCGCGAGGCATGGGATATGATGGGAATAAAATTCCTTAACCATCCCGACCTGCGCAGGCTTTACATGATGGAAGAATACGAGTACCATCCTTTAAGGAAAGATTACCCGCTGATGGGACTGCCCGGAGCAGTAAAATTACCGAAAAAATAGAACAGGCTTATTTAGCCGCAGAACAATTATGTCATTAGATCTAACCAAAGAAGAATACATAGAAGAGACCAAACAGGCAAGCCACATTTCAGAATCGCAGGAAAAGATTTTACGCGCGCTGGAGTCCGATGATGTACGCGGCCATTTTGAAGGCTCGCTGGATAACCAGTTAGTGCTTAATATGGGTCCGCAGCACCCGGCAACACACGGAGTGCTGCAGCTTGTTGTAAGCCTTGACGGCGAATCTGTTGTTGGCACGGTTCCCGTGATGGGATACCTGCACAGGGGATATGAGAAGCTTGCTGAGAATATGACATTCCATGAGTTTATACCCCATACAGACAGGCTTGATTACCTTTCCCCTCTTGCCAACAATGTTGGTTATGTGCTTGCTATCGAAAAGCTTCTGAAAATTGAAGCAACACCACGCGCTCAGTGGATACGCACCATGTGCTGCGAAATGGCAAGGCTTGCATCTCACCTGGTATGGATGGGAACAATGGCAATGGATGTTGGAGCGCTTACAGTATTTTTATGGACATTCACCGAAAGAGAAAAGATACTTGATATACTGGATATATTAACCGGTGTAAGATTCACCACAAGCTATACCAGGATAGGCGGGCTTGCGCTTGATATGAGCGATGAAGTAATTGCCAGGCTGAAAGGATTCCTTGACCAGTTCATTCAAAAGCTTGAAGATTCCAGGGCACTGATAGAAAGAAACAAGATTTTTATCAATAGATGTGAAGGGGTTGGCTATATTTCCAAAGAAGATGCAATTTCAATCGGCTTATCCGGTCCAAACCTTCGCGCAGCAGGTGTAGGCAATGACCTTAGACGCGATGACCCGTATCTGGTTTATAATGAGCTTGATTTTGAGGTTCCGACACTTACTGAAAGTGATGTGCTTGCAAGATATTATGTAAGAGTAAGGGAAATGTATGAAACAGTTAAGATCTTGAGGCAATGTATTGAAAAACTGCCTAAAGGACCGATAAATACGCCTGATGCAAAACAGGTGCTCCCTGATAAAGGCGAAGTTTACACCAAGATGGAAGAGCTGATACATGATTTTATGATAGTGAATTTTGGCAATACCCCGGAAAAAGGTGTTGAAGCTTACCAGGCTATCGAAGCATCGAAGGGTGAACTTGGATTCTATGCAATCAGCGACGGCAAAGGATATCCGTTCAGGCTGAAAATCCGCTCTCCTTCAATGGTATCGATAAGTTCACTGCCTACTATGATGAAAGGCGCAATGATCAGCGATATTGTGGCAATTATCGGAAGCATAGACCCTGTTATGGGTGAAGCTGATAAGTAAACCTTGATCACCTTGATTTACCTGATTTAATTTTTTGGACTTAATTAAAAGTACAAACAGAATATATAATTTGCTTAGTGTTTATAAAGATACCCGCTTCAGCAGGTATTATCAAAATATATGGAAATAAAATTTACAGAAGAGAACCTAAAAAAGCTTGAAGAAGCTAAAAGCCACTACCCTACAAACGATGCAGCATTAATGAGCGCTTTGTGGCTTGCACAATACCAGTTCGGCTGGCTTTCTAATGATGTGATGAAATATGTCGGCGACCTGCTTAATATTCCCTACGAGCATGTTCTGGGTGTTGCAGAGTTTTACACGATGTACAACAAAAAACCTGTCGGCAAACATCATCTGCAGGTTTGCACAAATGTTTCGTGTATGCTTTGCGGCGGCTATGATGTTGTTGATTATATTTCCAATAAGCTTGATATTGGCGTTGGAGAGACCACCCCTGACGGGAAATTCACTTTAATAGAAGCTGAATGCCTTGGCAGCTGCGGCACAGCCCCGATGATGCAGATAAATGATTACTACGAAGAAAATTTAACTAAGGATAAAATAGACGAGATTCTTGAAAAACTCTCTAAGAGTTGACAGCTAACAGCTGATAGTTTACAGTTACAAAGCAAAAAAACAGATATCAAATAAAGAGTATAAAAATTATGTCAGATTTTGAGCCAATCATACTAAAGAAGATTCCTGATTACCATAATATAGAAATATATATGAAACACGGCGGTTACAGCTCTTTAAAAAAAGCGCTGAAGATGAAGCCGGAAGAGATAATCGAAGAGGTTAAGAAATCAGGTTTACGCGGAAGAGGCGGGGCATGTTTTCCTGCAGGTATGAAATGGTCATTTATGCCTCAAAAAACTGATAAACCTAAATACCTTTGCTGCAATGGCGATGAATCTGAACCCGCGAGCTTTAAGGACAGGGAAATTTTTGAAAAGAATCCGCACCAGTTTATCGAAGGTACATTAATCGCCTGCTGGGCTATGGGGATAAAGACTGCGTATGTTTACATTCGCGGGGAATATTATCCATGGATAGTTATGCTTCAGAAAGCAATTGATGATGCATATTCAAAAGGTTTTATTGGTAAAAATATACTGGGTTCAGGTTATTCAACCGATATTTACATTCACCGCGGTGCAGGCGCATACATATGCGGTGAAGAAACGGCATTACTTAATTCGATTGAAGGAAAGCGCGGAATGCCGAGATTCAAACCGCCTTTCCCTGCTAATTACGGATTATGGGGCTGTCCTACCACTATTAATAATATCGAAACACTTGCAAATATTCCGCCAATAATTGAAAAAGGCGGCGAATGGTTCAGCAAAATCGGTGAACCGAAACATCCCGGTTCTCTATTATATGGTCTAAGCGGACATATTAATAAACCCGGAATATATGAACTTCCATCAGGTACACTTTTAACCGACCTGATATATAAATATGGCGGCGGAGTTAAGGATAATAAAGCTATAAAGATGATAATTCCCGGCGGTTCTTCAATGCCCCCGTTAAGAGGTGATGAAATTGATGGTCTAAGGATGGATAACGAACATTTGAAGTCAGTAAACTCATATATAGGGACTGGCGGTATTGTAGTTATGAATGAAGATACCGATATTGTAAAAGTAATTAAGAGAATTACCAAATTCTATTATCATGAGTCTTGCGGGCAGTGTACGCCATGCCGTGAAGGCTGCGGCTGGATGCTGAAGATACTTGACAGAATTGATAAAGGAATGGGCAGACCTGAAGATATTGACCTTTTAAAAGATGTAGCCAATAATATTGAAGGCAATACCATCTGCGCTTTTGGTGACGCTGCAGCATGGCCTGTAAAGTGGGCAATTAAGAAGTTTATTGCTGATTTCGAGAAGAAAGTTAGTGAGTCTGTAGAATTACCTGTAACGAATAAAGTTCACTCTTTACGGTTAGCTGTTCAAGAGTAGATAAATATTGCATTTTTAGCACAAAATTCGCCCTTGCGGATTTTCTAACGTAATTCGGGTATTGTTTTTTCAAACTAATTCGTAAATATTGCGATTAATCTACAAATTTATCGTAGTTAACTGATTAGTATTAATAATTATTATAATTTTAAACTTAGGTTCGTAAATTAATTTAAAAAAAACGGAGTCAACAACAATGGATCAAACTTCTGCTAATGTAAAAACGGCACCAAACACCGGAGCTTCACAGCTTTTCGGTAGCAATTTCAAGAAAGATAACCTGGATAAAAGGGTACAGGAATTGTTAAAACAATCTACCGAATATCATGAATTAAAGCAATATGTTATAAACAGAGGTATTAATAAAATTCAATCAGAAGGAGTGGCAGGCAGATTTGCTCCGGCAATCCCTTCTGTAATTGCTCTTTTACTTTCGGTATTTATTGATGTTGCAAACGTACCTTTCCTTGGAAAGATAGCGCAGACCCTGGCAAATACTGTATTCCCAGGAAGTGTTGTATTAAACAAAGGGGTTGACCCGGTTTCTTTATGGTGGATGCCTTTTATAGTTTATGCATTATTTATATTACTTGCAGAAGTTTCCTACAGAAAGCTGATGAAAGAAGTTTCAACTAAAGGCTGTTCCCAGGAAATCATCGAAAGGATTACAAACCGATATGCAACCATCGTAGATGGTATAGGAACTGCTCTTCCCCTTCTTGGCGCAGCAATTCTTCTTATTTCAATCAAAGAAGGTCCAATAGTGTTCTTAGGATTTTCAGTACCATTCGAAATTAAATCAATCGTAATACTGGCTATTGCAAAACTGTTTGAAACCGTATTTGATGCACAGGGTTTAAAATTTGCTGAACTTCGCGAAGAGCTCAACGATCTGGAAAAAGAATATTTTACTGAACGTGAAGATATACACCAGAGAGCTATATTACAACAGCTTCACGACGGATTCAAAGGCGCAAGCTTAACAGCAGGCGGACCGGGATACGAAAAATTCTCAAAAGAAGAAGCAGCTGAAATTTCAAACTCACTTAAACGTGCAGCTGAGTTCGGAGAAAATATTTCAAAGAACGTAGTAATAATGAAAAATGCTATTGCCGAAATGAGCAAAACCAATGTTCATGATTCAGAACTTCTCCGTGAGCTTCAGAATACAAGCCAGTCATTAACCACAGCACTTGCTGCAGCATCACAGACTGCTGAATACAGTGAAGCAATGAAGAAGAATCTTGAAGCAATGCGTAATCTGCTTAAAGAAATGGATAATATTAAATATCCTGACGAAAAGCTGCTTAAAGAGCTGCAGGTTACTTCACATATGTTAACTGAAACTGTAAATTCATTTAAGGATGCACAGGCTATAAAAGGACTTGATAACCTGGCATATTTAGCAGGAAAAAGAGCACAGTAAAAATAACAGCTGACCAGGAGAAATCACTTAAATGAAAAATA
>LLZO01000147.1 GCA_001567545.1 Candidatus Tepidiaquacellales bacterium OLB5 | reverse complement strand
ATAAAATTCACAGGTGTAACAAAAAAGAATCCGCGGCAGTGGTGGGACTACACCTGGCAGGCTACAAGAGACGGTATTGTTGTTAAATCAGGAATGGATGCTTTTCCGCCAAGATAAAAAATATTAATTACAAATCTCAATAACCTTATTGAGATTTGTAATTTTTAAAAAATGTTAAGATAAAGTTTACTTGTATTTTATTTAAACAGCTTGCAGCATTTTTACCGAATTACTGTGATACACATATTTTTCCCTTGTTTATGCAATCATTTTTTTTTTTTTTTTTAGAATTGATTAATTGAAAATATCTTAAATGACTTACCCATAAACACCGTTGCGTTGGTGATTTAAAAAAATTATAACCGGATTCAAATATGAAAAAGCTTAATGGATTATTTGTAATTTTTTGCAGTTTTTAACTGCGCGGCATTGCTATGCCGGTAAAGTATAATATTTATTTTAATAAAATAAAAAGTTGATGATAAAATTAATTTACATAATATTCGCCATTTCGCTGTTTCACCAGTTGGCTGGAGCACAATGGGTACAACAGATAAGCGGTGTAAGTACCAGCCTGCTTGATATTGATTTTATAAATGAAAACACAGGCTGGGCATGCGGTGATAACGGTGTAGTTGTTAAAACCACCAACGGCGGTATTAACTGGGTGCAGCAGAATACCGGACTTTTTAAAAGGCTTGAAGGTATTGATGCCGTTGATGCAAACACAATTTACAGTGTCGGCTGGTTTCAGACTATCATTAAATCAACTAATGGCGGAAATGACTGGATCATAATCAGAAACGGACCCTCGGGGGTTGGATCAACATTTTTTAAATGTTTTTTTCTAAATACAAATACGGGTTGGATGTTAAGAAGTGGAGGAGGGTATGTTTTAAAAACAACCAATGGCGGAATTTCATTTGATTCAGTAATTACAAACAATAGCTTTAACAGGGATATTTACTTTAAAGATGCGAATACCGGCGTTATATGCGGTGATGTAGCGTGGATAATAAGATCTACCGATGGCGGTGCAAGCTGGGTGCAAATACCACTGCCTTTATTAACAAGCGCCCCTAATTTGTACAGAATAAGTTTTGTGGGTAACACAGGATGGACAATAGGTGAGGGCGGTGAATCAGGGTTAGGAAGAATGGTATTCAGGACAACAGATTTTGGTATAACATGGGACAGTATTTCAAGGGTACCGTATCCAAATAATGAGTTGATATATTCAGTATTTTTTGCTAACCAAAATACCGGTTACTGCGGCGGAACTTTTGGTCATATTTTTAAATCTACGAATGGGGGCTTTAACTGGATCCAACAGAATGTACCAATAAATGGTTTTAGAAATGACTTCTGGTTCGCAAATGACAGTACGGGCTGGGTTGTTGGAGGAGGCGGGTATATACTTAGAACCACCAATGGCGGAACTTATGTTGGTATTTCAAATAGTCTAAATACAATTCCAATAAGACATACTATCAGCAAAATATATCCTAATCCTTTTAATCCTGAAACAACTATTCAGTTCGAACTGGCTTTTGATGATGATATTAAGATAACGGTATTTGATATTCTGGGAAAAGAAGTATCTGAATTAATATATAAAAAAATGAAAGCAGGAAGATATGAGATAAAATTTAACGGGATATCGTTAAGCAGCGGTATTTATGTTTGCAGGCTTGTATCAAAAAATATTATAATATCAAAACCTATTGTATTATTAAAATAAACAGAAAGGAGAATTAATTGATATGCCGCCATGGTTTTAATTTAAAGGCAAGCTAAGGGATTCCGCGACCGCCAAGTTTTGGAATATAAGCAGAACCGCTTAAAAAAGCAGCGCTGCGCCCTTTTGCCTGCCATAATTTTTTGTCTGCAAAAATAATTGAACTTTTTAATAAAAACTAAACAATTAAACAGTATGAAAACAATAAAGGTATTAATATTATTTTTCGTTTTCTCTTCAGTAGTTTTTTCACAAAACAGCAACCCTTTCGGGTTTAACTGTATTGTTCCCGGCACTCCGCCGGAATCTGCTCCATCATTGGAAGGCGGATTATATAAACCTGAAAGCATATCTGATTATACTTCTGAACAAGGTGCTTATTTCCCTGTTTTGATAGTGTATGTTCAGTTCACAAATGATCCCGGCGGAGATGTTACCTGGTGGCCCAGCTCACATGACCAACCGCCTACGTATATGGGTGATGTGATCGCTACTGCTAAATCTTCAAACTTTGGTTCTAACTGGTGGGATGCGTACAATGGAAATACAGCTACTTTAAGTGATTACTGGATGGAAGTATCCAGAGGTAAACTCCATTTAGTCGGACGTGAAGTTCATGTAGTACTTCCCCATGAGGTAAGTTATTATAACCAATTTTCAAATGGAAAAGATAGTGTGATGGAACACCTCTTTACCGCATTAGCAAACAATCTGGATATCAACTGGCCTAATTATGATAAATGGGCAAAAGTAAACGGTACATTTGTTTACGGTGATGGCGACGGATTTGTAGATATGATATACATAGTAGCTAAAAGCAACCCGTGCAGTCCGTATTATTATGACGGTTATTTCAGACCTTATGGTGTACGTGATAACTGCACACACGGTTCAGACCACACGGTTTATATCAGCGGCGGTGATACAATTAAAATAAGAGGCGCATTCAATGAAACAGGTTCCGGATTTCAAATTTCCCCAGGCGGATGTGAAAATGGTGTTATGTACGATCCCTTGGATAAATGGGCTGTTATCAGTTTTTCAGGGCATGAACACGGACATTATTTTTTTGGTTACGGTAATTTTTTTTGAATTTCATCAGCCATATTCTAAGGTTAATAATTATTGGGGCTTGGAAGAATATTTGAGTCCGTATGAACTAATGCTGTTAGACTACCAACAGCCACAGGTTACAGATTTTAATACTATAAACCACAGTATTGGCGACTGGACTTCGAGAGGAAGTACTTCTCAAATGCTGAAAGTTCCGATAGGAAACTCAAACAGAAATGAATTTTTTATTATTGCTAACAGACAGAAGGAATCGTATTACGATAAAGTAATGTGGGGCGATACATGCCATGATAATCCATATTTTGATCTGGGTGACCAGGAACATTACGGTAAAGGTATATATATTTATCACGCATATCCCGGTGAAATTCCTGGCGGTGGTTATCCTTTTGGAATACATATTGATCAGGAATGCGCAGACGGTTTATGGAACTGGACTCATTCATATAATGCTGCGCCCGATTGGGATCCGTCGAATTACTGGCTGCCCGTATTTGAAAAATCTGCCCCGGTATACGATCTAAATGACCCCAGTCCGTTAAGCTATAGCTTAACAGCACGTGACGGGAAAAATGTAAGCAAAACTATGGGAAGTTTCAATCATTTAAAATGGTTCAGTAAAGGTAAAAAAGAAGCTCAGCAATATGGAACAGGTACAGATAGACTATTTACAAATATCGAGGAAGATTGGACCTCAAGAGAGTGGAAAGGTGACAGATGGGATGCATGGAAAGTTGGCTACAACGTGGTGTTTTCGCCTTACTCAAGTCCTTCAACTGTTAACTGGGATAATGAAAATTCAGGTATATTTATTTACCTTAACTCAATGAACGGTAACACGGCTAATATGGAAATATATAAAGTTGGTGTTGGCGGCTGGGATGAAAATGAAATTCTCGCAGCTACTCCTCCTTCAAAACCAATGCTTTACAGACCTGTTGAAATATATAATTGTAACGGAACTTCAGGTAATCCTAGGATTATATGGGATAACAACCTTGAACCTGATATGGTAAGAAGTGGATTAACAACCAGTTATAAAAGATACAAAATTTACAGGGCTATTTCAACTAACCCAAGTATAGCTCCTTTAAATTATACATATCATGATACTTATGACGATTACACTCCGGATGATACTGCCAATTATATAGATAACAATATATTCAACGGTGCTATAATATACTGCGGTTTAGGCGGCTCCAACGGGAACGATACATATTACAGGTACAAAATAATTGCTGTTGATAAATATGATGATGAATCAGTGCCATCAGATTTTGTTTCAATTAAGGGACATTCTATAATTCCGGATAGACCGGTATTTAATACCGAAGTAACTTATAGTTTCAGTTTATCGCAGAATTATCCAAATCCATTTAACCCAGCAACAGAAATAAAATTTGAACTGCCGCAGAATACATTTGTAACACTGGTTGTATATAATGCTATTGGCGAAGAAGTTGCTAGACTTGTTAACAATGAATACAGGAATGCAGGCAGGTATTCAGTCAGTTTTGACGGCTCAAAACTTGCCAGCGGGATTTATTTTTATTCCATTGTGGCAGGGAGTTATAATGAAGTTAAGAAGATGGTTTTATTGAAATAAAAATTTAATCCCGCCAAGGCGGGACTGCGAAAACACCTTGTGTTTTCTTGTATAAAGAAGATGGTTTTAATTAAGTAACCAAAAATATTTTATATATTTGATTTAATAATATTAACTAAAAACCCCGCTCTTTAATGAACGGGGGTTTTTATGTTTTTTTACTTGTGTTTTTT
>LLZO01000146.1 GCA_001567545.1 Candidatus Tepidiaquacellales bacterium OLB5 | reverse complement strand
TTTACATAAAATAACCCTGGATGGAGGAATTCAAAATGTTAAATTTAAAATTTATCAGCTCGTTAATTTTAGCAGTATTAATGAGTGCGGTGATTTTTGCACAAAATCCTTTACTTAATGAAAATTCAATAAAATTTGAGGATGCTCAAACCGTAACACTGGTTGGTGAAGATGGTCTTATTATGAGATCCACAAATAACGGTATTAACTGGAATGAATTAAATTCAAATATTTCAAATAACCTTTCTGGACTTTCGGTTCATGATGGTATTATGCTTGCTGCAGGTGAAAACGGTGTTATTCTGCGTTCTGCAGATAACGGTGATACCTGGCTTCCTATTCTGCCTGGCACATTAGAAAATCTGAATGATGCAGAAATACACGGCAACAATGCAGTTGTATGCGGGAATAACGGTATTATTTATTATTCACAGGATGCAGGAATTAACTGGCAGGAATCACCCGTCAATACAACACATAACCTGCTTGATATAAATTTTATCAATACCTATACCGGTTTTATAACCGGTGAAAATGGCACATTATTAAAAACTACTGACGGCGGAGTTACATGGGCAGAATCAAATCTATCATTTACAAATGCAAAATTTAATTCAATTGAAGCAATTGATGAAAACAGGCTTATTGTAGTTGGTGATATGGGAAAGGCATTTCTTTCCATTGATGGCGGTATTACATGGTACGGTCCAAGCGGAGTTATGTATGAAAACAATTTTAATGATGTTGTATTTTTTGATGAGTTTAACGGATGCATTGCTGCAGATGACGGATTAATGCTCAGAACAACTGACGGAGGTGAGTCATGGGAATCGGCAACAGTAAACGCAAGCGGTACTTTGTATGATTTTAAATCTGTTGCATTTTCTGATTTGAATTCCGGAATATCAGTAGGAAGCGAAGGAGTTGAGATCTATACAATTGATGGCGGCGCAACATGGTTTGAAAACGGTGAAATTATGAATTCTATTACCGGTAAAAAAACCGCAAGAATTTTAACAGCAAAAAATTTCCCTAATCCGTTCAATCCCACAACAAATATCAGCTACGAGCTTCCATTTGATGCTGATGTTACCGTAAAAGTTTTTGATATTACCGGGAAAGAAGTGGCATCATTATTCAGCGGATACCAGGCAAAGGGTAATCATAGTGTGATATTTAATGCATGGAACCTTTCAAGCGGAGTATATTTTTACAGGATAGATGTATCATCTTTATATACAGGATTTACAGATGTTAAAAAAATGATACTTGCTAAATAATATTATTTAAGTTCAAAACTAACACTCCGATTTTCCCGCCCAGTTAAACGGGCGGGATGAAAGGATAAAGCAGATGAGAATAAAATATTATTTAGCAGTTTTACTGCTTTTTTTTCAATCTCTAATTAATTCCCAGACAACATATATCTGGACAGGCGGGATAAACTCAAGTTTTTCCACTGCCGGAAACTGGAACCCTGTAAGGCAGGTAAGCCGCTCAACTGACAGGCTAATATTTAACAATGGTATTAATAATGTTGTTACTAATGTAAATCAGGTAACATTTGCACAGCTAATTATTACGGGGAATACACAGTTAACACTTACACCCGGAACCGGTAATTCAAGAATTATATACATTCAAAGCCTTACAGATAATAATTCAGGTGAGAATGGGAACAACCAGGAGTATGCATCTTTAAAATACAACGAATACTATACCGGCGAAGCTCATAAAGATATAGCTACCTTAAAATACGAAGAATATTCAACTCCAACTGAAATTAAGAAAATAGATCAGGCTGATATAAAATATTCAGAATACAATTATGGACCTTCCAACGGAATGGGTGATCTTAAAACAGGAGAGAACAGTAATTCCCCTTTTGATAATAACATTTATATTGAAAATGGTTCAGTACTCAAAATTACGGCTAATGATCCCAGTCTGAGCATTTACCTGAAGAGCAATACCCGTGCTGAAATATACGGAACATTGATAATGGAAGGGACTATTCAAAATTCAATAAACTCAGAAGATCCCTATTCATTATACTTTATGAATGGTTCAAAAATTGTACAGAATTGCCCCGGAAATTTGTTTAACACCAACGGAGCTGTAAATGCTGTAGTATTTGAATCCGGTTCACTTCTTGAAGTTAATAATATATCTGCGTTGAACCCTTTTGCGCTTCAAGCCCCTAATTCAAAAGTTGTTTTTGAAGAAGGTAGTAATTTTAAGTTAAATTCGGCAAACAGCAATGCTTTAAGATTAAGCGGCAGAAAATATGCAAACCTGGAAATTAACAGCAATATTATCTTAAATGAAATAATTACGACAGACTGTATAATCGGGAATTTTACAATAAAGCCGGGGGCATCAATTACAATAAATAATTTAAACAATTCAGCAACTACACCCGGAATTCATATACACGGTAATTTACTGCTAAATGGCGAGCTTAAATTCCCTGAAAATACTAATAAGAATCTTGACCTTTATTTCGACGGAAATAAATTGCAGAATATTTCCGGAACCGGAAATCCTGATTTGAACTCAGGCTTGAAGAACATTTTTATCAGCAATGATATAACTTTTAACAGAGATTTCGAAATGAGATGCAATGTTCTTCATACTGGCGGCAATATAAACTGTTCTGAGCATACTTTGACAATTTACGGCAGTTTTATATCAGCATCAATCCTGCCGCCAGGTGTAATCATTCAGAATGAAAGCAGCCATGCTGAATTCGGCAACGGGGTTTTAACACATTATAAGGAAAACAACAGAAAAGATCTCTCAGAAACTTCCGCAATCGAATCGGTCGGAAATATTAATAAAGTATCTTTAGAGTTTGCGCTTAATCAAAATTATCCTAATCCATTTAATCCTTCTACAACAATAGAATTCAGTTTGCCTGAATCCGGTCATGTTTCTTTATCAGTTTTCGATATATCAGGTAAAGAAATTTCTGTAATATCAGATAAAATGTATCAACCGGGAACATATAAAATTGAATACAATGCAAATAAGCTATCTTCCGGAATTTATTTTTATAAAATATTAATAAATTTCGGAAAAAATTTCTTTAAGGATTCCAAGAAAATGATACTAACGAAATAACGTGATATAAAAAATTTTCATCTTAACAAACAGGAGTTCCTCCTTCAAAATATTACTGCTAACGCCGTTTAAAAAGCGGCGTTTTTTTTATTTTTTCGCCATTTATAACCTCAATATTTCCTACATTCAACTAACTAAATTCAGTAATATATTTCTACCGTATTTTAATGTCATTTTCGGTTTTAAGCCCATTTTTGGAAATACACTTATAACTTATAGATATTTATATCGCCTATAAGCTATCTTTGTATTGTAATTAGCTAGGGAAAACAGCAGAAAAGATTAAAAACCAATTGTTAACTAATCTTTTTAAATGATTAAAATTACCAAACTCTTTTCATTAACACTTCTTTTTTTATTAATAACTGAAATTTCATTTTCTCAGACTGTTTATACATGGAACGGATCTGTTAATTCCAATTTTTCAGCAGCCGGTAACTGGACTCCATTCCGCCAGATTGGGCTTATAACAGATATCCTGGTATTTGAAAACGGCACAACCCTGAATGTAACCAATGTTTACCAGGTTACTATAGGCCAGATGATAGTTAGGAATAATACCGGCCTTATATTATCACCAGCAACAGGAAATGCTAAATTAGTTACAATAAAAGGAAGTACCGGAGAAGACCTGGTAATTGAAGCAGGTTCAAGTTTAAAAATAAGCGGAAACGACCCGGCATTAAACTTTTATATAGGTACAGGAGCAACTGCACAAATAAATGGACTGCTTACATTTGAAGGGCAGATAGCACATTATATCAATTCTGCTGATGCAATGGCCATTAGGTTTAAAAACGGGGCTGTATTTTCACAGAACTGCCCCGGAAGCATTTTCAGCAACACAGGTGTAAATAATACGGCAGTATTTGAAGGCGGTTCAACATTTAAAATAAACCACATTAATGCAGCTGATCCGTTCGGCTTAAATGCGCCGGGTACAAAAATACTTTTTGAAGAGGCAAGCAGCCTTCAGTTATGCAATATTAACTCAATACACCTTAACGGCAGGAATTTTGCTAACCTGACAATTGAACCGGGTGCATCTGTTAATATAATCGAAGCTTTTTCATCAGACTTACATATCAGCAATCTAACAGTGAAAGAAAATGCTGTTTTAAACTTAAAAAATACCAATACTGCTTATACCCCGTCTGTATATTTAAGCGGAAATGTTAATATTAACGGAACATTTAAGTTTGCAGAAGAAACATCGAACAAATTTAATATTGTTTTTAACGGTATAAATACTCAAAATATCAGTGGAAACGGTGTAATTTTAATACCTTCAAACCTTAACAGGTTTGAGCTAAAAAATACAATTTCTCTTCACAGAGCACTGACCGTAAACTGTCCGGTAACAATTAATAGGTATGAAATTATCACAAACGGCTTTAATTTTACATTTAACCCTGAATACGGCAACCCGTTCAACGGTTCAAAAACCGTCAATTCAGGAAACGGCCCCACTGAAAGCAGCCATATAAGCACAATAAATTCAAACATTCCGTCAGAATTTTCAATTTCACAGAATTATCCAAACCCTTTCAACCCTGAAACAAAGATTGATTTCAGCCTGCCGGTTGATTCAAAAGTAAACATAAAGGTATATGATATAACGGGGAAATCCGTAGCAGAGCTTATAAACGGTAATTATTCAGCCGGAACACATACAGTTAATTTCAACGGAAGCAATTTATCGAGTGGAATTTACTTTTATACAATAACTGCAGGAAGCTATATAAAAACAAATAAAATGATTTTGAATAAATAAAACATAAAATTCTTTTAAAAAGCCCGGGTAAATACCGGGCTTTTTTATTAAATATACTTAACAGAAATATAACGGATTCCGTTATTGTCATGTAGGAATAATTGTATTAAGTTTGAATCAGTAAACGAAGAACACTTACATTGGACTTCAAACAATAGAATAACAAAATTTTAGAATATCAATTTACGATATCCTAATTCTTAAATTCATTTATAAATTAAACCCTATATGAAAGAGGTATAAAATGAAATTCAACAAAACTCTTATTGCTTTATTCGCATTATTTTACATTCTGGCAGCTGTGAAAGTAAATTCACAGACATTGCTGAATGAAAACAGCATTAAGTTCGAAAATCCCACAACAGCTACACTTGTAGGCCAGGATGGCCTTATCATGAGAACTGAAGACGGTGGATTGAACTGGCTTGTACAGTCAAGCGGCATCACAAATGTATTAAACAGCAATGATTATGCATCATTTTATGATAACGATGGCGAACTTGTAAAACTGCAGATAGCAGTTGGTGAAAACGGGATTATTCTGAAATCAGTTGATAACGGAGTTAACTGGACAGTTAAAACCTCAGGAACAACCGAAAATCTTAATGATGTAAAGATATTTTCACCGAATATGATTTTTGCATGCGGTAACAACGGTACATTCTTAAGCTCAGCAGATTTCGGTGAAACATGGACTGCAGTAAACCTGAATAATACCAGAAACCTGTATGGTATTGCAACAACAGGTTCAACCACTATGGAAGCCGGAAATACAATAGTTGTTGCTGGGGACAGCGGCACCGTTTTTGGATCAACTGACCTGGTTGAATGGACACAGATATCTGTGCCAGTAACAGAGAAACTGACATCAGCTGATTTTAACGGAGCTAATGTAATTATAGCTGGTGAAAACGGAACATTATTGAAATCAATTGATAAAGGATTAACCTGGATCGTTTCAGCATCCGGAATTACAACCCATATATTTGATGTTAAATTTGTTACAGCAACTGTTGTAATAGCTTCAAGTGAAAACGGCACAATGGTAAGATCAGAAGATGCAGGCGATAACTGGGTAACAATTACAACACCGGCAACAGTAGACCTGTTCGCTGTAAATTTCGGAAGTGCATCATTCGGCATATCAACCGGAGCTGAAAATACTGAAATTTATACAACAGACGGCGGAATAACATGGACAAGCAGCATGGAGCCTCCAATGACAAGTTTAAGAAATAATGAACAGGTAAAAATAAGCCAGAACTATCCGAATCCGTTCAACCCTTCAACTGTAATCAGTTATGATATTACTTCAGCTGCAAACGTAAGCGTAAAAGTATATGACATGACCGGCAGAGAAGTAAGAACACTTGTAAATTCATTCCAGAATGCAGGTACATATGCAGTTAATTTTAATGCATCAAACCTTGCAAGCGGAATTTACTTCTATGTTTTAAGGGTTAATACAGGTTCAAATGAGATTACGAAAACCATGAAAATGATCTTAACTAAATAAGATATTTATTCTTAAAAAGCCGCTTTTTAAAGCGGCTTTTTTATTAAAAATGACATTTTTCCGTTATTGCTGTATCAGTATTAAACAGTTATTTTGCAAAAGCAATTTACACTTACTGTATTATTCAACAACAACTGAGCTTAAAATGAAACAAATCAGATTTACCTTTATAATAATATCAGCAGTTTTAACTATTTTTTTCACCGGTAATAATGTATTTCCCCAGTGCAGTGTTTTGCACCAGGATTCATTAAATGTAATTTTTGGAGGTGAAGACGGAACTATTCTTAAATCCACTAACAGCGGATTTAACTGGTTTGAGCAAAGCACGGGAATAACCAATGTAATTTATTCAGTCGATATCTACAGGTTCACCGATGAATCACAAAATGAACAAATTATTTATTTTGCTTCGTGTGAAAACGGCATAGTTTTAAGAAGCAATCTAAAATCAGGCGGCTGGGATATCTTAAATACAGGTTACATTGCAGATCTGAAAAGTATTTGCATAAAATCTAAAGGCGAAATTTTCGCCTGCGGGAACGGCGGATTAATTATAAGCTCTGCAGATAACGGAAACAGCTGGAATACAATGAATTCAGGAACCGGAGAAAATCTTAATGTTGTGATTTTTCCGGGTGAAAACACATACGGCAACAGGATCTACCCCATAGCTGCCGGCAGCAATGGCACGGTATTGATAAGCAGGAATTCAGGTTACAGCTGGATATCTGTACAAACCGGAACATCTGCGAAACTTAATACGGCAGTATATGGTGAACTGCAATACGTTTTTGCAGCCGGTGATAACGGAGTAATTATCAGATCGGCTGATGGCGGAAGCACCTGGCAAACTTTAAATACCGGTATATCTGCAGATATTAATAAGCTGGAATTCATAAAGTCAGGTGCAAACAGTAAACTTGCAGCAGCATGTGATAACGGAATTATTTTAATAAGCCAGGACCTGGGAAATACATGGAGTATTATTCAGTCACCTGCACTGCTGGATCTTTTTTCCGTTAGTTTTTATGATCTGAACACCGGAATTGCTGCAGCAGACGAAAATAATTTTTTATATACTTCTAACGGAGGATTTAACTGGTTTACTTTGCCGTCTTCTGCAGGCTTAACAGCCGAAAAAAATGCTATAACATTGAGCCAGAACTATCCAAATCCTTTTAACCCGGTTACAACAATTAATTTCACTTTAAATTTTGAAGGATATGCTGAACTGAAAATATTCGATATCACTGGTAAAGAAGTACGAACCCTTGTAAATTCATATAAACAAAAGGGTACATACTCTGCTGTATTGGATGCATCAAATCTATCAAGCGGATTTTATTTTTATAAATTGTATTATACAAACGGCATTAATAAATTCAGTGAAACCAGAAAGATGCTGTTAGTAAAATAATACAGTTTATTTTCATCAATCTAACCAATCATAACCGTCTGTACTCTACAGACGGTTTTTTATAACGTTAATACGGTAGAAATAAATTCAATTTATTGCGTTTAAACACTTTAAACTGTAAATAATTTAACTATTGCAATCAATATCCCGAATAACTGGTATTGAGATAACTAACTGTATAGGTTAATTTTGCATAGTATAAAACAGTTAGCAAATAAAGGGAAATAGTATGAAAGCAGTAAATTTTATAATTTCGATGTTCCAGGTGACAGTAGTTATACTTTACATTTTATTCTATAATGTACAGTATGTATGGTCACTTTACGGTACAGTTCAGAATCTCATCAGTGTTGTAGCACCATAAAGAACAGAGAGCAGTTTTACAAAAACCACTCTCTGTTTTTTTATAACTCTTATTAAAAATTTAATCAATTTATTACAGTTTTATAAGATATTGAAACTTGGCAAAAAACTGCCTTTGTGTTTCAATAAATTTACTTTTATTATTCCCTGTACCTGTATCGGTATAATCATGGGATGAACCAATATAAAAAATTGTGAAAGGGTTCCATTTATAACTTAAAAGCGGGTCTATATCAAAGCTTTTATTGAATGAATCATACTGCACAACAAGCCTCAGGAAAAAATTCCTTGTGAACTGGAAAGAAGTTTTATTCCTGAAAATATACCCGCTGTAGAGCTTTTCTCCTCCCCTTTCCTTTGAAAGCTCAAAATAATTGTAGTTATTTTCCATTACAAGGTTATGAACCGGTTTAACAGTAAGCCAGGCTTCTGCAATATATCCCCAGCCAACGTAAGAAGGTTCTTCGAACCGCACAATATATTTACCAAGCTCAAAAAACGCTCCACCGGTAGCTTTGCTGCTGGTATTAATGTTTAGATTCAGCCATCCGCGGTGAACATTTTTATGGTAAACATCAAAGTAATTTTCATTATTAACAGCAAGGAAACCCCCGCTGAAATTTACCTGGTGTTTAAACTGTATATAAAACTGCGGTACAAGCCATTGTTCTTTTATATTGCCGTTATAATCGTACATCAGTCCCCCGTTGAAATTAGGTTCTATACGTTCAAAAACAGATCTTTCTGGATAAAAAGTTAAACCATGCCATGTACCTATTTCCCTGAAATCATTTTTGCTCATATAGCCAAGCTCTCTTCTTGCTTCCGGAGGTGCAATGCTCATCCAGAATTCTGAATTATAATGCCTCGAATTGCGGATAAGCGAGAATATACCCCCGAATCCTGAAAGATACTCGCCGTTAAATCCGGCATCATTGCCTTTTTTATTGATCCTGGTATCATTCTCATATAAATCCGGTTTATTAAGCTCCCTGGTAAAATAACCTAGCACCTCCCAGTTGAAGTAATATTTCTTCAGAAAATTAAATGAACCATCCAAACCCAATACCCTGTTGTAGCTGTCTCCCGTTTCATGGTCAGTTCCGATAAACCCGATAAACGATGAACCTTTCAGGCTTTTTTTGAGCCTTAGAATATTGGCAAATGATTTCAGATCTGTCTGAATAAAATCACTGCCGTATTTTGCCGGAATAATATAAGGAGTATTCCTGTCATATCCCATCATATAACCAACATCTATATCATCAATTTTTCCTATAAGCTTTGCAGTATATAAAGGATCGTTCATCATCCTTGTGTAAACTACATTTATATACGAATTAAAAATGTTTGCTCCATCTAAAAAGAACGGACGTTTTTCAGGATAAAATACAGCAGAAGATGAATTAACATTTATTGTAGCAGCATCACTTTCAACCTGTGAAAAATCAGGATTTAAAGAAATTTCACCCGTCAGATTGGATGAAAAACCGTATTTTACCCCGAACCCAAGATCACCTTTTACTTTTTCATTTTTAAATGGCGAGCCGGGATCCGATGGGTCTTCCCTGTATCCAAAGTGCGAACCTATAACATATGGCAGAAGCTCGAGCTGTTTTCCTTTTTTAATTTTTTTAAATCCCTTTAATATTCCGGCCTGGCTTAAGAAATCAGAGTTATCCCTTGAGACTTTAGCCCAGGAAAACTGAGTTCTTGATTCCCTTGGCCTGGTACGTATAATATGGACACCCCAGTGCTGTTCATCGCCTTCGGGGAATCGTATGCTCTTAAACGGTATTGCAAGCTCAACTATCCATTTATCCTTATAAATTTTCGCTTCAGCATCATAAATCATGTCGAAGTTCATATCTTCGCCCTGTTTTGTCCATATGCCATCCCCCTGGATACCATAAGGATTAAGGAATATCTCATATGCCTGCTTATGGTCATTATAAGTATCAATCAGCAGTCCTACATAATCATCACTGTACATTTTGTCCCTGTCAGTAAGATTTACCCTTAACCTGCTAATTTTATCATCATAACATATAAAAGCTACATACAGGTTATCTTCATCATAAGTCATTTTTGCTTCGGTTTTAACCGAAGCAGGCGTATTATCAGAAGGCTGTATTTCAACGAAATCACTTGCTGTCTGGCAAGTCTGCCAAACCGGTTCATTTAATACACCATCTATTTTAATTTCATTATTACTGCATTTTGAAATTGTTATTTCAGGGCGGGTGTTAACATTAACAGAATCACTTTCACCGGATAATAAAAACCCGTGAAATATCATAAAAATCGAAAAAATATACAAAAATTCTCTACATTTCATATTAAATTCTTTATAATAAAGACTGTTATTTCCAGCATTTGGTTGCAAATATGATGCAAATTATAAACAAATGGTTTATTAATGACTTGAATATAAAAACCTGCCGTTAAATATTAGCTGTATAATGCCGTTATTAATACATAAAAAATTACTTGCCATAATACTGCTTTTTATAATGCAGGCAGCGCTGCTATCCCAGCAGCAGGCACCTGTTATCGGGGAACTGGAATTCACCGGGAATGATTTTTTTTCTGCAAAAGAGCTTACAGGATTTATTTTATCAAAACCGGGGTCACCTTTCACTAAAATGCAGTTTGAGCTTGACCTGAGAAATATAATCAAAATTTACCAGGAAAACGGATATTTGGACTGCAGCATTTCTGAAAATCCGGTTATGTATAATTTTGATTCAACAGCAGTAACCCTTGGCGCTGCAATCACAGAAGGCAAACGTTGTGTTATCGGCAATATTAAAATAGACGGAGCAAAATTATTTTCTGAGATGCAAATTAAAGAAAATATTGATACAAAAACAGGCAGTGTGCTTAATTCTGTTACACTTAATAATGATATGACTGCAATACTCAATTTGTATGAAAAAAAGGGGTATACATTTGCACAGGTCCATGTTTCAGGGATTGAACAATATACAGAAAATGGTATACCTAAAGTAAAGGTGAACATCAGAATAGAAGAGAACGAAAAAATAAAAATTGATGAAATAAAAATTGAAGGCAATACTACAACTAAGGATTACGTAATTACAAGAGAAATTCCTTCCGGAGGAAATAACTCACTTTCCAAGGAAAATCTGCTTGAAATTAAACGCAAGCTGGAAAACCTCGGTTATTTTGAATCCGTTGAACTGCCAAAGATCTTAAAGTACCGGAATCAAACCGTACTCCTGATAAAAGTTAAGGAAGGCAATACAAATACATTTGACGGGATTATTGGATACGTGCCTCCTGCACAGAATGAAGATAACGGTTATTTTACCGGGTTTGTAAATCTTTCGATAAGAAACCTTTTTGGCACCGGCAGAAAGGTTGAAGCCAGATTTAAAAAGGAAATTAGAACTACCCAGGAGCTTGAGCTGGGATATCTTGAACCCTGGATACTTGGATACCCGTTCAGCCTAAATACTTCTTTTCTGCAAAGAGTTGAAGATTCATCCTACATAAAACGCAATCTTAATCTTAAAGGCGATGCATTTATCACAGAAAGAATTACTATTTCAGCTTTATTTGATTTTGAAAGAGTTATCCCTACAACCGATAATAATATCTTTTCACTTTTTGACAGCCGGTTGTTAAGTATAGGAGCAGAGCTTAAATATGACAGCAGGGATTACATTTATAATCCTTTTTCGGGGATATATTACCGCACAAGTTACTCAGCCGGGCAGAAAAAGATATACAATGCAGCTTCATTCCCCGAAAGGAATATACAGTCAGATTTTACAGTGCAAAAAGGCGCTATGCACTTTGATTTTTACCATTCATTCTTTAAAAGGCAAAGCTCGCTTATAAGCCTGCACGGAATAGAAATACGTTCACCTGAATTTGAAGCAGCAGATCTTTTCAGGTTAGGCGGTAACAATACTATCAGGGGTTACAGGGAAGGCCAGTTCCTTTCGTCAAGGGCAGCCTGGGGGAATATCGAGCTGAGATATTCACTTACCCGCCGCAGCTTTGCTGCAGTTTTTTATGATATCGGCTATTACCTTAAACCCGAAGACAGATTCTACAACCTGCCTTCGCAGGAAGGACTGCTTTATGGTTACGGACTTGGTATAAGAATTGAAACTTCACTTGGTATGTTCGGTGTAAGCTACGCTTTGGGCAGGGGTGATGCGCTGCTGGAAGGCAAGATACATTTTGGACTTATTAACGATTTTTGATCAGTAATAAATGATCTTATAATCATACCCTTTATTATTCAACACACTCTTCCCTATTTCACATTTACCGCATTTTTCCCTTGTACAATAAAAATTATACAGCTGTATTACCGCCTGTTCATTTGCCGGGGTGTTAATTGTAATTTCCCTTCCTTTGATTAATTGAGTATCCATAAGCCTAACTATTTTATTATCCGGTTTAATTTTTAATTCATTATACAGGTTAAGAGTATTCTGTGCAATATTCTTTTTATTAAATGTTTCGCCGTAAAGCCGGGCAAAAGGTATAACTACATTTATTATTATATCTGTAATTCTCTGTTTTCCGCCAAGCTTATTTTGATTTTTTGATAATTTCCCGAGGTCATAATGATTTTGCCAGTATTTATCTTTTTGAGGTGAAAATAATTCACTTAACCCGGTAAATAACTTTTTTGAGCTACCTTCTCCAATCAGGTTAATAAGATTTTTAAGGAAATTATCATATAATAACCTGTAAATAATTTGAGAGCCGTAAGCAATTCTCAGTGTTGGATAATTTTGCGGTCTCTGCCCGAAGAAATTCCACTGGCTGCGCTGCAGCCTGTTTAAATTCAGCTTGTTTTCATGGCTGCGCCAATACTCTTTAACAAAATCGATATAATCATCTTTGCTTCTGATATCAAAGAAAAATCCGGCTGCCCCGTATAACAGTGCCTGGATTTTAGCAATATCATTCCCGGCAAATTTTCCCAGCAGCTTTAGAGTCACGGTGGAGGCAAGCTTCATCATCTGCTCTTTATTCTTTGAAAATCCAAGCGCTTCGAAGATAAATTCATACAGTGCCTGTTCCCATACTGTTTTATTTACCGGGAAACTTTCTCTGTTATTTGATGAGCCAAGCTCTTGAATACGGTTCTTTATTCTGTTGACTTTTAGCTGAAGGCGTTCAGTTGAAAGCCTGCTGAGAGTATTAATAATGGTTTCATTATCAGCAGATAAATTATGTTCATAACACGGCAGGCGGAATTTTCCTGATGGATTTGAAATGATATCCTGCCAGATATTATGTATAGATGAATTTAAATGATTTGAGAGTATTACAGAAGGGAGTTCCCTTTTTATGCGCAGCTTAGGAGGTGTGCGGTCAACTGAATCCCACATAACCACATGCAGTATAACCTGGTTATACCTGCGGTCTTTGGGATGGTTATGTTCAGCCCAGTTCTTAAAATCACGGTGAACTTCGATATCACCGGTAAAAACTTTATCTCCTATCCTTATTTTAGCATTTTTGTAATCGGGACCGGAATCGTAATTTCTTGCGCCGTGCTCCAGAACTTCAACATCTTCACCTGAATCTGTGACCAGGCCGGAATAATAAGCATCCCCGCCTTCCCACAGGCGGCAGATAAAATCTTCATTGATATTCAGTTTGGGTTTCAAAGAAAATTATTGCTTGGAATAGTTTACTAAAAAGCACAGAAAGGAATATCTGTGCTGATGATAAAAATAAATTATTAGATCTTAGTACTTTCTCATCAAAAATATTACTTTTTAAGCATCAAAAATCCATTGATCTCATCCCTGGCATTCTTTGCAGCTTCGCTGACAATTGAAATGAATTCCTCTGCATTCTGTGCCTTTGGTGCCGAATATATGATAGAACGGCTTTGATTAATCACGAATAAACTATGGTTTAGAGAATTTATTGTTTTTTCAAGCGAGCCTTTCTGTGCGCCAATTCCGGGAATAAGCAGCGGTACTTCAGGAAAGTTTTTTGTCATCTTTGCAATTTCACGTGTGTGAGATGCGCCGAACACGAAACCTGTTTTGTGGTCGTTCCAGCTTAAAGCCTTTTCTACAACTACTTCCCACAGAGTCTTGTTGTTAACTTTCAGGAACTGGAAATCATTTGCCCCGTAGTTGGATGTCAGTGCAAGTATCCAGACAAATTTATTTTTGCGGCGTAAAAACGGGCGGGCTGAATCCTGTCCCATATACGGCTGTACGGTAATTGAATCGAATTTCAGCTCATCTAAAAATGCCTGTGCATAAAGTTCAGTAGTATTTTCGATATCCCCCCTTTTAGCATCAGCAATTGTTATCAAATTTTCGGGAATAGCAGCTATTGCAGCTTTTATTGCGGCAAAGCCGCGCTCAGTATCACGCTCGTAAAAGGCAATATTAAGCTTATATCCGCAGGTATAATCTTTGGTAGCCTTAATAACAAGGTCATTGAATGCCGCGATCGGGTTCACTTCTGTTTTAAGGAATTCAGGAATCCGGTTAATATCAGTATCCAGCCCAACAATTAAATGCGAGCCGGTTTCCCTTAATGCGTTCTTAAATTTTCTTGAAAAATGCAAATTGTTTTATTTTACAGTTGATAGTTTACAGTTGACAGTATAGTAATCCGGGGCTTGCCGATGGCACTCCTTTAGAGAAAGCTCCTGTAGTTGGTTTTTTTTACCCACGATCAAAAGGTCGTGGCAATTCAAAATATTTTTTTTTGCCTTTTCACTTTTGACTTTTCACTTAAACATAATCTTTTCTGTTCCTGTATGCATTAAGTATTATTCCCAGCATTATAAGGTTACTCAGTAAAAATGATACCCCATAGCTCATAAACGGCAATGGAATCCCTATAACAGGCATAATTCCCATTATCATTCCCAGATTAATTAATATATGGAATGAGAAAATAGTTGCAAAACCTATACAGCAAATGCTCAAAAACTGGTTTTTGCAAATATATGCAATATGAATTGTCTGCCAGATAAGTATCAGGAACAGCAGCACCACAGCAATTGAGCCAATAAACCCGAATTCTTCACCAACCATGCAGAAAATAAAATCTGTCCATTGTTCGGGGATATATTTAAGCTGTGTCTGGGTGCCTTCCAGAAATCCTTTGCCTGATAAGCCGCCGGAACCGATAGCTATTTTGGACTGAATAACATTATACCCTGCGCCAAGCGGGTCTGATTCAGGGTTAAACATGTTCTGTATACGCTTTTGCTGGTATGGCTGCAGCTTGCTGTATACCATATTCACTGAAAATCCGGAAGCAATGGAAATACAGACAACGATCACTGATATCAGGATGTTCTTTTTAAATACCAGCATCATAGCAATAATAAATACCACTGCAGCTACAAAATACCACGTCCCCAGAAAAGCAGCAATAGCTGCGATAGCAGGTGAGACAATAAAGAACATTATATAATTTGGCATACCCGCCCAGTAAAGCACAGGAAGCAGCAGAAAAAGGAATACAAGTGTTGTACCCATATCAGGCTGAAGCATTATCAGTACCACGGGGACCATACAAATAGCTACAGCATACATAAAGTCCCTGAAATTCGTAACATCAGCTTCCTTATTCTTATTAGAAAGAAAATATGCCAGCGCAAGAACTACAGCAACCTTGGCAAATTCAGATGGCTGCACCCCGAAACCTGCAACACTGAACCAGCTTGTCTGCCCTTTTATTTTTTTTCCGAGGAAAATAACAGCAATAAGCATTATAATTACCAGCCCGTAAACCAGATATGAAGACAGGGCAATATATTTTGGCGGTGTATACATAATTGCCAGCACAACAATTACACCAATGCAGGCGCTGATAAGCTGTTTTGTAAAATTACCAGAAACAAGCTCGTTTCCGTATGTTGCACTGTAAATTGCCACCAAACCAAAAGTTATCAGTGCAAATCCTGAAAAGAATACCACGAAATTGAATCTTTCAAATATTTTAGCCTGCATATACTTTTATCTTTCTCCGAATGTATCTATTACTTCGGATTCATCAGTTAAGCCGAGTAAATATTTCAATATAATTCGCTGCGCTATAGGAGCAGCAACGGTTGCGCCGTAACCTGCATTTTCAACCATAACACAAATTGCAATCTTGGGATCATCTGCCGGGGCATAGGCTATGAACCATGAATGATCCTGCCCGTGCGGGTTCTGCGCAGTGCCGGTTTTTCCGGCAATAGAAACATCACCTGTACGGATTGACCTTGCTGTACCGTTGCCGTTCACAACAAGGTACATTCCTTTTTGAATGGGCTTAAAATACTCTTTATCAATAGCCACATCATGTTTTTTATACTGCACCGGAGTAATTTCTCCTGTCATTGGATTTTTTAATGCTCTTACAAGATGCGGCTGCAAAAATACACCTGTATTTGCCAGTATTGAGGTATAAACTGCCATCTGCAGCGGGGATACGCCAAGCTCTCCCTGCCCGATACCAAGACTTACCACAAAACCCTGTGTCCAGCCGGTTGGTCCGTACCGTTTATTGTAATATTCAGTTGAAGGCAAAAGTCCTTTAGTTTCTTCGGGTATATCGATTCCGGTCTTATGTCCAAAGCCCAGCATCTGCCCGTATTTATTCCAGTTATCAAGTCCGATACGCAGCACCAGCTTGTAGAAAAATACGTTGCTTGAATGCTCAATAGCAGTAGGTATTGTAATTGAACCGTATGCACCGTGATCACCGAATGTTCTGTCGCCAAAGCGGAAGCTGCCTTCACACGGAATAGTAGAGTTAGGTTTTAAAATACCTTCCTGCAGCGCTGCAAGAGAGGAAACCATTTTATATGTTGAGCCGGGCGGGTAACGGGTCTGTGTGGCGCGGTTAAAAAGTGGTTTCTTTTTATCAGTATTAAGCATAGTCCAGATCTCAGGCTTCAGCTTTCCGCTGAAATAATTAAGGTCATAATCAGGCTTGCTGACCATACATATTATTTCCCCGTTCTGCGGATCCATTGCAACTATTCCGCCGGTCCTGCCTTCAAGCAGTGATTCGGCAAACTTCTGCACTTCTGCATCAATACTTAATATCAGGTCATAACCGCTTATTGATTTAACATCGTTCTTTCCGTCATTCAGCGGGCCTACTTCCCTGCCTTTGTTATCCTGCAGGATAAATTCAAAACCTTTTTCTCCCCGCAGGAAATTTTCATATCCTGCTTCAAGGCCGGTAGTACCTATCAGATCGCCCTGCTTATAATAGTCGCCCTGCTGTTTTTTAAGCATGCTTTCGCTGATCTCTTTTGTATAGCCAATTATATGTGAACCCCTGAATTCAGTTGGATATAACCTGATAGGGTCAATAGTATAGTCCAGCCCTTTAAGAAGATTCCGGTTTTCTTCTATGAATGAAATGACTTTAAAATCCACATCACGCTGAATTCTGGTAGGGATAAAACGGTTAGTACCTTCAATTTTCTTAAGTTCATCTCTTACATATTGTGCTTCAAGCCCAAGCAGGCTGCATACAAGTGGTATGTTGTTTGTATCAAATTCCTTTTTTACAATAGTGATGCTGTAAGATGGTTTATTATCAACAATCAGCCTTCCGTTGCGGTCAAAAATAAGTCCGCGGGCAGGAGTTGTAATAATTGTTTTAACGGAATTACGCTCAGCATCCTTATCGAATTTTTCAGGATTAATAAGCTGCAGCTGTACAAGCCTGCCTGCTATTACCAGGATAATTACAAGCGAAAATATGTAATAAAAATTTTTTCTTTTACTGAGATCCATTATTTAAAATAAATACAAATTTTTTAACGTGCAAACCGCCTTCTTCTGGCAAAAAGTACAGGGAAAACTGCAAAAAGCGCTGTATATACAGTAGTTGGCAGAATATATCTTATAAAAATATCTGCAGGCAGCAGATTTGTTCCCTGGAAATAAAAAAGATAATAAACTGAATTATTTACCAGTGAACATATTGAAACTATAATTATAAAAATATAACTGTTAAGGTAACGTTCAATTTTCTGTTCATTGTTAAAAAATCCGGAAACAAACCCTGAAACAGTTTTAGCCAGTGCCATCAGTCCGATAAATGAAAAGCTGAAAATATCTAGAACCAGACCTGCTGCAAACCCGGTAATGCTCCCCGGAATTTTTCCTTTTTTTATACCAACATAAACCAGCCCTATAATTACAAGGTCAGGTGTTATACGGAATTCAGTAACATCAATAAAGCTTACAAAAGTTTTCTGCAGTATTATCAGTCCCAGCAGTATAGCAGCATATTTCAGGTATTCTTTCATTTACAGGGTTACTTCACCTTTTCATTAAATTTCTTTTCCAGGTCCCTTCTTTCATCATCAGAAAGTGATTTAAGAACAAAAACTTCTTCAACTGTTTCAAAGTTCACAAAAGTTTCAACTTCAATGTTCTTGAAAAGATTATCAAGCGTGTTATCTGTAGTTACATACCCTATCGGGATACCGGAAGGGAAAGTATTGCTGTATTCAGAGGTTATAATGATATCCCCGGTTTTTACATCTGCGCTTTTGGAAACATTCTTCATCCTTACTTTTCCTTCTCCATCCCAGGCAAGTATTCCGTCAACGCGGCTTCTCTGCACTTTAACTGATATTTTCAGGTCTTTGTTCAGCAGTATCTGCGCTATGCTGTAATTTGCGCTTACAGCAACAATTTTACCAACCAGTCCCCTGTCAGTAATTACAGGCATTCCAATTTTTACAGAGTCTTTTTCGCCGATATTAAGCGTTATGTTATTCCTTGTCTGGATGAGGGTTTTTCCGATGATTTTTCCGGTTGCAACGCGGTAATTTGTCCTCTGCCTGAATTCAAGCATTGAATTCAGCCTGAGATTTTCAAGCTTTGATTCTTTTAGCAAACTAAGCTCTTTTGAAAGCTCTATGTTGCTTTCACGCAGCGATTTATTTTCACGCTCCAGCTCAAATATATTGGGAATAAAAGAATAGCCATCCTGGATAGTGCCTATAACGTTTACCGCGATAACGCGGATAAAGCGTACCTGTATGTTATCATTCTGGAATATCAGCAGCAGGCTGGCGATAATAAGGGCTGAAAATATTATGTATTCTTTGAGATTTCCTAAATATGAAAGAAGAATCTTCATTAATTGAAGTGAAGTTATGGATTAATTTTTTGGTGTTCACCTCACCCCCATCCCCTCTCCTTAGAGGAGAGGGGGGAGATAAAACTAAAATCTTTGTTCTTTTGTAAAGCTTTTTGGAACCTCACCTCCGTCCCCTCTCCTAAATGGAGAGGGAGGAGATAATTCTAAAACCTTTAATTATTTAGAGCAAATTTGAAATATTAATACTTCTTGCTCTTTATCAGAACCTTGGAATATTTCTGCAGGTCTTCGAGAACTTTACCTGCTCCGCGAACAACTGCTGTCAGCGGGTCTTCGGCTACGTGAACCGGCAGGTTGGTTTCTAGCCTTATGCGTTCATCAAGACCCTTAATAAGAGCGCCGCCGCCTGAAAGCATTATACCGCGGTCAAGAATATCGCTTGCCAGCTCCGGCTGGGTATTTTCCAAAGCAACTTTTATGGCGCGGATCATCTGGTTGACTGGATCGCTTAAGGCTTCGCGGATCTCAATTGAGCTTACCTCTGTCATTTTAGGCAGACCCGATACAAGGTCGCGCCCTTTTACTTCGATAATAACTTCTTCCTTAAGCGGCATTACAGAGCCAACCTGGCATTTAATTTCTTCTGCAGTACGCTCGCCGATAAGTATATTATAATTTTTACGGAAGTATTCTACAATAGCAATGTTAAGCTCATCACCTGCTACGCGGATTGATGCGCCGTTTGCTATACCGCTTAGCGATATCACTGCAATTTCTGTTGTGCCGCCGCCGATATCGATTATCATATTACCTACGGGTGAAGAGACATCAAGTCCAACACCTATTGCAGCAGCCATTGGTTCAGCCAGCAGGTAAACTTCTTTTGCGCCGGCATGTTCAGCGCTGTCGCGCACTGCGCGTTTTTCAACTTCAGTTATTCCGCTTGGCACGCATATAACAACACGCGAACTTGGGAAAATACTTGAGTGAACTTTTTTTATGAATGCGCGCAGCATTCCTTCTGCAATTTCAAAATCAGCAATTACGCCGTCACCCATCGGGCGGATAGTTTTTATCCCCTTATGGGTTTTTTCATGCATCTGTTTTGCTTCGTGCCCAACTGCAATTATTTTTTTTGTAGTTTCATCAAAGGCAACAATTGAAGGTTCATTTAAAATGATTCCTTTGCCTTTAACGTAGATAAGAGTATTAGCAGTGCCCAGGTCTATTGCAATATCAGCCGATAAAAATCCGAATAAAGCCATTTAATGAGGTATTCCTAAAAGATATAAAATTTTATAAAAACCGAGTTTAGTTTAATGCGAAAATGTGCAAAAAATAAGGATTCTGTAAAAACCAATTTGCAAATATAAGGTTTAATTTTATTTATTTAAGTGAATTTATTAATACTTTTGAAGTTTTTTAAAATATTTTTTAATGCTTAAAATGCCTGATGCCGGTTAAAACCATTGCAAGTCCGTGTTCATCAGCAGCTTTTATAACCTCTTCATCCCTGATTGAGCCGCCCGGGTGGATAACTGACTTAGCCCCAGCCTTTGCAGCTTCTATAACGCCATCAGGGAAGGGAAAATAAGCATCTGATGCAACTGAGCAGCCTTCAAGCGAAAGCCCGAACCGGTGAGCCTTCTGTACTGCAAGCATGCTGGAGTCAACCCTTGAAGGCTGCCCCCCGCCGATGCCAAGCGTTCTGCCGCCCTTAGCGTATATAACTGAATTACTTTTTGTATGCTTGCAAACTTTCATAGCAAAAAGCATGTCGTTTAATTCTTCATCAGTTGGTTTTCTTTGGGTAACAGTTTTCATTTCAGCTTCGTTCACAAGCATACTGTTAAGGTCCTGTACAAGCACTCCGCCGGTAACTGATTTCAGCTCCATTGCATTAACAAGCTCAGGCTGGTTATATTTTATTATCCTGCGGTTCTTCTTTTTAAAGAGGAATTCAAGTGTATTTTCATCATACTCCGGCGCAATAATAATTTCAGTGAAAATCTTATCCATTTCTTCAGCGGCTTCAAGTGTAAGCTTTCTGTTTACAATAACGATACCGCCGAAAGGCGAAACCGTATCGGTTGCAAATGCTTTTATATATGCATCTTTAATATCGCTTCCAACAGCAACGCCGCACGGATTGGTATGTTTTAAAATAGCGCATGCAGGCTCGGTAAACTCATTGATCAGGTTAAATGCAGCATCAATATCAAGAATGTTAATGTAGGATAGCTCTTTGCCGTGCAGCTTTTGGAAAACCTGTGTGAATCCGGATTGTCCTACATCATATAATCCGGCCCGCTGGTGTGGATTTTCGCCATACCTGAGCTGTTCATACCCGGTATAATAAATATCAAATATCCCGCTTTGCTGGTTATTAATTCTGCGGAAATAATTGGCAATGCTTATATCGTATGACGCTATATATTCAAATGCATCGGCTGCAAGCAGGCGGTTAATATCTTTCCCGGATCTTACGGAATTAAGATAAATTTCGTACTGGCTGGGGTCTACAAGTACGCTTACGCTTGAGAAATTCTTAGCGGCTGCGCGGATAAGTGATACTCCGCCAATATCTATCTGCTCAATTGCTTCGGCTTCCGTGCAGTCGGGATTGCTTATGGTTTGTTTGAACGGATACAGGCTCACGCAGACAAGGTCAAAAAGCTCAAACCCATGAGTATTAACTTCTTCAAGATGGGCCGGATTTGTTTTATCTGCCAGTATTCCGGCAAAAATCAGATGCTGAAGGGTTTTAACCCTTCCGCCTAGCACCTCCGGCGCTTTGGTGATTTCCTCAATAGTTTTTAGTGCAATGCCGCTTTCTTTCAACAGTTTTGCTGTACCGCTGGTGGATACTATATCGAAACCAAGCGCAGTAAGCTCTTTGGCAAATTCAACAACGCCGGTTTTATCGTAAACGCTTATTAAAGCTCTTTTCATATTAACCCTCACCCCCCTGCCCCTCTCCCATAGGGAGAGGGGGGAGATTACTCTATAATTATTTTTCTATTTAAAATATGCTGATGACCTCACTCCTCCTTGAGTCTACGACTCGAGGAATCATGGACCCTGCTCCTCTCCCATAGGGAGAAGGAGGATATCACCTAAAGTTTAAGGTTTTTCTCCCCTCTCCTTTCAGGAGAGGGGTTGGGGGTGAGGTGTACAAAAAACTTTATTATTCCTTACCTTAACTCTTCCTTCTTCAAACAGTTTGATAGCTTCAGGATATAATTTGTGTTCTGCTCTTAAAACTCTCTTTTGCAGAGTTACGGCATCATCACCGGGTTTAACTTTAACCTGTTTTTGCAGGATAACAGCTCCGCTGTCGTAAACTTCGTTTACAAAATGCACGGAAGCTCCTGTTACAGCATCCCCTGACTTTATCACCGCTTCGTGTACGTGAATTCCGAACATTCCCTTACCCCCGAACTTAGGCAATAATGCGGGGTGAATGTTGATTATCCTGTTCCGGTATTTTCTGATAACTGCAGGGTCAAGCATTTTCATATATCCTGCAAGCAGGATCATATCTATTTTGTTATTTTTTAATTCTGCCAGCAGATTTTTTGTATACTCTTTTTGAGAATCGAACATAATACCGGAAATATGTTTATAGCTGATATTATATTTTGCTGCTGTTCTTAAGGCTCCGGAATTTGAATTATTACTGATAACAAGAGAGACCCGTGAGGTAATTCTGCCGGATAAAGAAGCATTAATAATGGCTTTTAAATTAGAGCCGTTGCCGGAGGCAAAAACACAGAGATTGAATCTCAATTTAGCGGAATTTTATTGAATTTATGCAAAAATACTCATTTTTAAGAAAACAAACAATTTATAAATTTACGCTGAAATTGAGTAAATATTTATAATTATTTAATGAAATTTAAGTAAAAAATAGTTTATTGCAGAATTTCAGTAAAATTAGTATATTTGTAGTCATTTATTAAAAAGAACAGGACTATAGAACCATGAAAAAGGGAACGCACCCAAAATACATGAAATGCGATGTAATCTGCAATTGCGGTGAAAACCGCGGTGTTTTATTCACGACACGCTCAACAGTACCGCAGATAAAGGTGGAAATATGCTCTATGTGCCACCCGTTTTTTACAGGTAAGCAGAAGTTAGTTGACAGCGCCGGACGTGTTGAAAAATTCAACAGAAAATACGCCAAGAAAAAAACTGTTACAGCATAATTACTTCAGTTTAAGCTGTTAAGCTTATTCTGTTCAGAATCATTTCAAAAAAATAAATAATTTTAATGATCCTCAGATAACAAACAACTATGAATATTTGTATATTTGAGGATCTTTTTATTTCACAGCTTGCCCCTTTAAACTATTTAAGGCATACATCAAAATTAATCTGCGGAGCAGATACGCTGCTGGAAAAAATCGTGAATTTTTTCCCGGCAAAAACACGTTTAACCCTTCATACAAGAAAATATTTAACGCCGTATCTTGCCGAAAAATTTCCTAAAACAAATATAAATGAGCTTTCAGAAGGCGAATATATTTTTTTCAATTCCCGCGCTGTATTTAATACTGATGATTTAAGAAGCATTACAAAATTATTCAAAAAAAATAAAGATACAGCATTACTTCAGGATAAAGTTATTATTGCTTTTCACCTTTCAGATGAAAAAGTCCGGCAATATAAAGAGATCATAAATACAGAAGATGACAACCTGGTATCATATGCTGATATTGAATGGCTTGGACTTAATAAAATTGAATCTGAAAACAGCTTCAGGCTGATAAATTATCCATCAGACCTGATATTATATCTTGAGGACCAGCTGAATTATGACCTGAACCGCGAAATGAAGGGCAAGAAAAAACTTCACATAGGCAAAAAATGCAAAATCGGCAAAAATGTTGTTTTTGATACATCACAGGGAAAAATATACATTAATGATAATACAATAATAGAACCTTTCACATATATCAAGGGTCCGGTTTATATAGGTGAAAACTGCACAATCCGCTCAGGTTCGCAGATCTACGGTCCGGTACGAATTGGCGGCTCATGTAAAGTATCAGGAGAGATCACAAGTTCAATTTTGCACTGGTATGTGAACAAGCAGCATTACGGATTCCTTGGACATTCATATTTATGTGAATGGGTGAATCTTGGCGCAGGGACAACTACAAGCAATTTAAAGAACAATTATTCAAAAATTGTGCTTAATATTGATGACAGGAAGGTTGATACAAATTCAATTTTCCTTGGCAGTATAATTGGCGACCATACAAAAACAGGCATACAAACCATGCTGAATACCGGTACAATAGTGGGAATTTCTTCAAATCTGTACGGTGCCGGATACCACAATAAAAAGATAAGGTCATTCAGCTGGGAAGATGCAACAAACAACGAAGTAATTGCATATGAAATAGATAAAGCAATAAGTACAGCAAGGATATCGATGTGCAGAAGGAATGTGAATATGACAGAAGCATACGAGAAGATGATGCGTTATGTATTTGAAAAGAAAGATGAGAATTTGATATAGAAAGTATTTATGAACAAGGGGCTGCAGCTTTCTTACAAACCCCCATCATAGATTTACGGTGTACTGAATTTGACGTTATTTTATAATGTCTTAAAAAATTGACAATCCAGTCCCCCCTTCAGCTGAAGGGGGGACTATTTCTAAGAATACAAATTTTTTTCAGATTTAACTTTTAACAATAACATACTAATGACTCAGACGGGGGTTTGAGAAACCGAATG
>LLZO01000145.1 GCA_001567545.1 Candidatus Tepidiaquacellales bacterium OLB5 | reverse complement strand
TACTGCTGATATTTTCCTGTTCAGCGATCTTTACAGCGCAAAAACATATACAAACTTAAAAGCATTTAAAACTTTATTTAAGATTCCGAAAATTGATTCATTCCGGACTATGAATAAAGCAAACCGTTCATTTTTTAAAGATGAAAGGCTCATTCAGCTGTTTAACCGGTATGCAACATATAACGGCAGCAACCCGTACAAATCTCCTGCAACACTTAATATCATTTCTCATGTTGAATATTCGCTCGGAGGTTATTATTTATCCGGCGGAATGCACTCACTCACCATGGCATTATATGCCCTAGCCCTTAAAAAGGGCGTGAAGTTTGAGTTCAATTGCCCGGTTGAAAAAATCATTTTAAAAGGCAAACAGGTAAAGAGTATTATAGCCGGCGGAAAAGAAATCTTTTCGGATATCGTAATATCCAATGCAGATGTTTACCAAACTTACAGCAGGCTGCTTGGCGATAACTCCTCATCTGCAGCAAAAAGATACCAAAAACTAGAGCCGTCATCATCCGCGCTTGTGTTTTACTGGGGTGTGAATATAAATTCTGAAAAACTTGATACACATAACATTTTATTTTCAGATGATTACAGAAAAGAATTCCATGAGCTCTTTGATGATAAAATAATTCCGGCTGACCCCACAATATATATCTACATATCATCAAAGTTCTCGCCAAATGACGCACCGCCCGGAAAAGAGAACTGGTTCGTAATGATAAATGCTCCGAATACAAATTACGAATTAGGAATTACGAATTACGAATTTATAAAAAAGAACATCCTTGCAAAAATTTTAAGACTTACCGGATATGATATAACGGAAAAAATTGAATGCGAAAAAATTATGACGCCGCAGGATATCGAAAGCCAAACAGGAAGCTTTGGGGGAAGCATATACGGAATTTCATCCAACAGCCGCAATGCGGCGTTTTTAAGGCAGCGAAATGAATCAAAAAATTATAAAGGACTTTACTTCACCGGCGGCTCCGCCCACCCGGGAGGCGGCATTCCGCTTGTGCTCCTTTCAGGCAAAATTGCCGCTGAAAAGATAATTGATAATAATTTATATTAATCCCTGTTATTAAATCATCAATATTCCTTTATTTACATATATTTTTAACCATTTCAGGCAACTAAATTTATATTTTTATTATTAATCCTGTCAGTTATTTTTCATTTTTGTGATATATATTGCTTCATTAATTAATTCCTGAAAACTGAAAATTTGAGGAAAAATCATCAAAGATTCCTGCAAACGCCCCAAGAGGGTAAACAGGTAATGCCAGGCAAAGAATGAAAAGTTACGGCTCTGCCAACATAAAAATTGCGCTGCTTGTTACTGGTGTGGTTATCATTATTGCCACGCTTATTTATACACAGGTGCTGGTCTCAGATATCCTTGAGCGTGAGCGCGATGTGGCTAATCTTTATGCGCGGGCTATAGAGTTTATCGCAACAGATCAAAGCCAGTCAGGTGAATATAATTTTGTGCTAAGCAACGTAGTTAGCTCTAACTCCATTAATTTTCCTATTGTTGTAACTGATGCAAAATCAATGGAGCCGACCTTTACAAAAAATCTGGAAATTGATACAACGCTACCCCGAAGCCAGCAGGTTAAGCTGATAAAAGAGCTTGTTAAGGAAATGGATGAGATCAATACACCCATAAAAGTTACCTTCCAGGATTCAGTTGTGTTAAGTTATGTACACTACGGACAGTCAACTCTTGTTACCAGGCTTAAGCAGCTTCCAATAATTCAGATAGCTGTTGCAGGAATTTTTATTTTCCTGGGATACTTTGGTTTCAACTATATTAAGCGCACAGAGCAAAGCAATATCTGGGTCGGGCTTTCAAAGGAAACAGCGCACCAGCTTGGAACACCGCTTTCATCACTAATGGGGTGGAATGAGCTGATAAAGGCAAGCGCAACGGATCCGCTTAAGGTCACACAGCTTTCTGCTGAAATGGGAAATGATATTGACCGTCTCAGTAAAATTGCAAACCGCTTCAGCAAAATAGGTTCCAAGCCTGATCTTAAGCCTGAAAATGTTCATGAAATAATAAAAAAAGTTGTCAAATATTTTGAGGTGCGTATCCCGAAAATAAGCTCAGGAACATTTGAGGGACATTCAAAAAAGAAAATTGATCTTGAAATCAAAGGCTTATCATCAGCAAATGCCCTTATTAACAGAGAGCTGTTTGAATGGGTCATTGAGAACCTGACTAAAAATGCGCTCGATGCAATAGAAAATGCCGCTGGCGTTATTACTTTTGATATTGAAGAAAAAGGAAATCATATTTTTATAGATGTAAAAGATACAGGCAAAGGTATCGACCTTCGTTTTAAAAAAGATATTTTCCGTCCGGGTTACAGCACAAAGCAGCGCGGCTGGGGGCTGGGGTTAAGCCTTTCCAAAAGAATTATTGAAACATACCATAAAGGAAAGCTGTTTGTAAAAGATTCCGAACCCGGCAAAGGCACAACTTTCCGTATAAGGCTGGATAAGAGTGTATAGAGTTCATTGAGTTTATGGAGTTCATTAAGTTTGCAGAGTTTAGATCATATTATGTTATGGTTTGTTGAGTTAAGAGTTTTTTGAGTAAACAAATTTTTAAATCTTATTAAGTATTTAGATTGAAATAAATATTATCTATGTCAGCAATAACAGCATATTAAACTATATGCTTAAGAGGTGTTTAAAAAAATGTTCGGTAAAAAAAATTCAGAATCAGAAATATTAAAGAATACACTTAAAGAGTGCGGCCTGTTTAACGGGTTTTCATCAGGTGAATTAAGATCACTGCTAGAAATTTCACATATCAGGGATTATTCAGAAGGTGAAGCAATATTTACACAGTCAACTGTTGGGCTTTGTTTTTATATAATAGTAAAAGGCACGGTTAATATTGTTACAGAATCCCGGGATGAAATGCAGGTATTAAAAAAACTTTCGCAAGGCGAGTATTTTTCCGAGGTACATCTTTTCAGCGAAAACACCCATTCTGTTACTGCTGAAGCTGCGGAGCTTACCCGGCTGATTGTTTTTGCCAAGCCTGATTTTGAGGACCTTGTAAAAAAAGAGCCGAAGCTTGGCAACAAAACCCTGCTCCGCTTTCTTGAATACTTTGGCTTAAAGCTTGATGAGCTTTATAAAGAAAACAAAGAGCTTAAAATTAAAATTAATACATTTAATTGAAAATTTAATTATTAATTAAATTTAACCATTGCACGGCATTATAACCCGTAATTGAAAAAATTAACAGAATATATCATAAGGTTTTTATCGGAAAAAATTACAGTAATTACATCACTGATAGTTTTTAAGATCACATTCCAGTTAATAGTGATCTACAGCGGGCTTAGATGGTTAACAGCGGATGATTACAGCAGGACCGTTATTTCGTGGGACTGGCTCCGTGACCCCAGGGTATATTCAGGTGTATGGCTAAGCCCGCATTTCTGGCTGAACGGAGTAATGATCTGGCTGTTTGGTGACCTGACTCTTGCCCCGGTAATTACCAGCACAATATTTTCAGCAGCAACGCTGGTTTACCTATACCTTCTGCTTGAAAAGATATTCACAAAAGAAATTGCCGTAATTTCATGCCTTATATATTCTGTATTTCCTTTTCAGGTATGGTTAAGCACATCTGCAATGCCGGAGTTCCCGTTCTTTTTCTTTGTAACTGCTGGATTTTACTATTTTATATTGTGGTACCGGCAGATTAATTTAAGAATAATAAAACACGGGTATCTTATAGCCTCAGCAGTATCTCTTGCTTTAGGCAATTTGCTGCGCTATGAAGGATGGTTCTTTTCGATAGCGTTTGTAATCATGGTTCTTCTTCTTTCTTTCCGCAAGTACAGGCTTGGCAAAGAGCTTTTTATTAATCTCGGCTGGTCGCTTATTTCATATATTTCAATTATCTGGTGGCTATGGCAAAACTGGCACGATTACGGTGATATGTTCTTTTTTATTAAGGAAACCACTAAAATTTATGCCGGGCTTTCAAGCGCAGGTTTTGTTCAAAGGAGCATACAATACCCGTTCTTTATTTTTTATATTGCGCCAATTACTACCCTGCTTGGATTGTGGAAGATAATAAGTGTAGTAAGAAAAAAACACAACGGCTTTAAGGGTAATTTTTCGCTGCTTCGCGTGTTTCTGCTGTTCAACCTGGTTGAGCTGCTGCTGCTGATGTTCAGCGGAATTGTCGGTTCAGGCGGTACCAATATGATATCAAGGTATATAGTGCTTAACTCCATTCTTTTTTTTCCCTTTGCGGTATGGCAGCTTTCCGAGTTCAGGAAATATATTCTGGCAGGCGGGGCTGCGATTATAATTGTTGTTAATATGGTATGGAGCTTTTATTACCAGCAGGCATACAGGGAAGATACCTATGAAGTAGCTGCATTAACAAGGCAGCTTATAGAAATTAAATACATCGAACCCGGCGAGCAGATCTATTTTGAAATGATGCCGGGATACTATGATATTTACCCGCTGCAGGTAATTTCAAATGATCCCTCAAGGTTTAATACGGATACAATACCGACTTTTTTTGCTGTTGACCCGCCTGTTACCAAAAAGCTTTCGAAGAAAAAAAGGGAAGAAGAACAGCTTAAGCTGAATATCCTGGAGATAAGAAAATTTATTGAACAGAAAAAGATCAAGCTGTTCATTGTACGCAGTGACCTTCTTATAGATAAGCTGAACAAGCTCAGCTATAAATGGGAGCAGATAGGTGATTACAGGCTGTTCTATATTTCAGACAGGAAAATTAATTACAGGCGTTCCGGCAGCATTGATTCTACCGGCCGGAACATTAAAATATCAAACGGCAGCAAAGAGCTTGCGCCTGATGAAATATCATTTGCCAAAAAGCTTGTCCTCAGTGAATTCAGGATAGATAATTCCAATTTCGGAATGAACCCGCAGACAATCACTTTGAACTGGCAGATAGCTGATGCTTCGATTCTTGACAGCCTTGATACCGAAGAAGAAGAATTCGGCAGGTATAAAACACATTTAGAGCTTACTCCTGTTGATAACGACACTGCTGCATTTGATACTTATGCCAATATTTTTTCTGAAAGGAACGTAGAAGAGTTTTTTGATACCGAGCAGATAAAGAATATCCTGATAATAAAACCGTTTGCAATGCTTAATTATTCTGTTAAATTTAAATCTTCGCCGTTTGAAAGCGGCCTGTATGATGTTCATCTTTCAGTTTATGACCAGTTAAATAAAACAGAGCTGCCTGTTTATATCGGCGACAGTGTTTACATTCATAAATATGAATTTGTAACACAAAATGACAGTGTTAAATTCGATTCCTTAACGGTCTCAAAAAGAATTAAACAGCACCGCGAAAAATTCCTGAAAAAACCGTACTACCCTATCGGCAGAATTATTGCAATGTTCCCCAATGTGAACTATAATGCAATTATGAAAAAATCATCTGACCTTTCGCGTGTAGTTATCCGCAACGGGTTTATGCTGCCTTTTTTGAACCGCTACCAGGGTGACCATATGCTTGATATAGTGTTTACATATTTTTAAATCTACAGGAACAATTTACACTCCGTTAAGTAAAACCCTTATAAATAAATTAAACCGATAAAAATATGCTTAAAATTCCTTTGAAATCAGCCATTTTCGCAATAATTACAGCATTTTTTGCTTTAAGCAACCCTGATATTTCCGCTTCTGGCAATGGGCTGCAGATAGGTGAGCAGATACCTAATCCGGAATTTTTATTCGAAAATATTTATAATCCTGCCAATGGTTTGCGCGGTACGGAAAGAATGTATGATTACAAGGAAAATAAAACATTGCTGATAGCTTTTATGCCGGATATTACCCATAAAAACAATTATGCGGAAATAATGCTTTCTGCATTCAGCACATATTTTGCTGAAGGTCTTGCTTTCGGAGATGCTTATGACTGGCAATTTTACCGCGGCACTTTAAAAATTCTGGTGGTTACAAACAATGATGAATCGGCTGTTCGGGAATACCTGGGCAGTAATTATTTTGATATTGATATTGCGCCTGATATAAATATGGACCTTGCGCATTCATTCGGAATTTCAAAATGGAATTCTTCCGGAGACGGCGCATTTGTTTATGTTGTTGATAAAACCAATAAAGTAACTTATGCAAATTATGATTATAAAGGAGAGGGTGAAAAATTACGCGCCGTACAGAAAGAGATTTTTACACAGCTTGATATAAAAGACCCGAACATTAATTTAAGTATTAACGGAAAAATCCCTTTCCCCGGTGATGATGCATCGGATTTTGAGTTTATTTATTCAAGCTTGGAAAATGGCAAAATCGGCACAGGAGAAACAGCCAGGCTTTCAGATTTTTACGGAAAAAAGAATGTGATAATCGCTTTTTATCCGGCTCCATTCAGTATGAGCTGCGCTATGGAGCTTACTGCATTTGATGCTTATGCGGAAAATCAGACTCTGCAGAATATTTCAGGCAGCCTGCTTGGTTCAAACGATGATGTTGAAATACTTATGGTCAGCAATTCGGGGCTTGAGATACTGAATAAATGGAAAGATGATATGAATGTAAAAAATGTTAAGCTTGTAAGCGATTATAACGGAAAAATATCCTCACAGTACGGCAGCTATAACCCGCTTGGATTTTATAACAGGACAATATTTATTATAGATAAACAGGGAAAAATATCATACATAGACTGGAACTATAATGTAGATGATACTGATTTTGGATTAGTAAAGGAACATCTGAATTTAATTTCACAAAAATAATTATAGCTTCAAATATTCATAAAACATCCCCCCAAGGATAACAAACCCCGCTTGTAAAGCGGGGTTTTTATTTACTTTCGTTTCAGATACCCGTTTGGGTTAAAGCTCATTAAAAATTTTTCTTTCGATTTATCAGATTCAAATTCAGGGTGGTTTGGCAGAAATTTTTCCATCGCTTCCATTGGTCCGGGTCCCTGCCCGAATCCGGAATAAACAGGATGCCCGTTTATGTTTGAATCTTCAACCACCAGGTACTGCCCCGGTGTTACAAAACTGTGATAAAGCTCAAGTTCTTTATATACATGATCACAGCTATGGTCTGAATCAAGTATAACCATCACGCGATTTTTATCTTTTATTAATTCCTTTACCTGTAATACAATTTCAGCAGATATACTTGAGCCCAGCAGGTATTTGATACGCGGGTGCTGCGGCATATCTGGCATGGGGTCAACATCAATTGTGATAATTTCACCGTCTATTCCCATCATATCAAACAGTTTAGCATAATATAATGTACTTCCGCCGTGGAACGTACCGCATTCAATAATTACATCAGGTTTGTTTTCCCATAAAATTTCCTGGTATATCCACAGGTCGTTGGGACACTTAAAAACGTTCTTACCCATAAAATAAGTATCAGCCCACACCTTGCTGTAATAGTATTTTGCGTGGAATTCTTCCTCAATATTCTTCGGCGGATTAATTATCCTGTTAATTCTTGCCAGTATTCTTTTAAAAAATATCATTATTTTTATATAATATTTTGCGAGGAGCGAAGCGACGTTTACCCTGTTGTGGAAGCAATCCTGTAAATAATTGAGATTGCTTCGACTGCTAAAGCAGTCTCGCAAATAAATTTCAGTTTATATTACCTTCGCCGATTTTTTTTGCGCTGCCGGTTAAGCTTAACTCTGAAATTTTACCATCAGCAGACTTTGCTTCCACCTGCAGCACCTCTCCGCTTTGCACTTTTATGTTTACCGGAGATTCAAATCCCTTGTTCAGCATTGCAATTATTCCGGTTGAAATTATCCCTGTACCGCAGGCAAGTGTTTCGCGTTCAACACCCCGTTCATAAGTTCTGAGCCTGATAATATTATTTTCCTTAACCTCGGCAAAATTAACATTTGCCCCGCGCGGTTCAAACTCCTTATGAAAGCGCAGCTTTCTGCCGGTTTCATCAACACTCAGTTCATCCATTTTTACGCAGTTTAAAAAAAGCCTGTTAATATCTTCATCAAGATATAAAACTATATGATCACTTCCAACATTTACATAATTAACATTTGCCTGCTTTAAGCCTGAGCCTGTTTCCGCTGTAATTTTTATTCCTGTCTTTATTTCCTTTGGTTCGGGAAATTTTATTTTTACGATTTCACCGCTTTTGATCTCAGCCCCGTAAACATCATCAACAGCTTCAAGTAAAAAATTGTGGCTTTGGGTGATGCCGTTCTTAAATGCAAACATTGCAATACAGCGCGCACCGTTTCCGCACATTGCCCCAAAGCTGCCGTCGCGGTTGTAATAGTTCATCCGCACGGCTGAGCCTGGTTTTTGCGGTTCATCAGCAAATATCACCCCGTCTATATTGGGGAAATCTTCGCTGCACAGCTTAATTGTAAGCTCTTTCTGTTTATCAAACGGAATTTTTTCTGTGAGATTATTTATCATCACAAAATCATTCCCCGCCCCGCTGTATAATTCGTACTTCATTCTTTTGTAATTCTCATTTCACGTTTGACGTTTCACATTTCACATTTCATGTTTAAAATACTCCCCTGTAATTTGTCTGCTTTGTAACTTTTACATCCTGTAATTGCGGGGCTTTTATTCTCAGCTCAAATTTATATCCCCTGTATATACCTGTCGGTACCCAGTTAAAGCTCATTTCCCAGCAATGCAGGTCACGGTATATTGTAATATACGGGGTTGAAAACTGTTTTAAAAATATATCATACCCGGCAGAAAAAGTAAATTTCCAGTTACGTGTTAAGTTAAAGTTCAGGTTACCTGAAACATTGGAAAATTTAGTAATTACCGAAGGATTTGCGCGGTTAATACTGTAATTATAGCTTAATGTAACTGACCATGGTATTGAAAAATCAACAGGTTTATCAGCATAAACACCAACATATTCGCTTTCATAAGTACTTGTCTGCTCAAGCTCTTTTTCTGCCAGGGTTGAATCTTCTTCGGTTACAATTTCGCCCCCGGCAAGTGTACTGGAAAGCGATATATTAAAATTTGTAAGCTGTGCAATTTTTTTATCTTCGTTCCACAGGAATTTATTTATTCTGCCAACACCATCTACATATTTATACAGGTTAAACGTTGCTCCCCCGCCGATATTCAGGAAATCGCCTATCTGTGTACGGTAGCTTAAGCCTATTTCACTGAAACGAAGGCTATCGGCAGCAAAATTATAATTTAAACCGGCTGTTAAATTCAGCAGCTGGAATTTTGTATCAGTTGAATCGGTATCCTTAACTTTCATTTCAAACACATTGCCAACAGAAAAATTCAGTGCCTGCTGTTCGCCCATCGGCGCTCCGCCGAATACTTCACGCTCGTAAATAGAATATTTTACTTCCTGTCCATACTGGTTTACATATGTTTTATATGCATTCCACTGCGGCTCGCTGAAATCAGGCGTGTAGCCGTAAGTTACAGAAGGTGTAACAGTATGCCTGAAACCCCGAACACCGAATATTTTAGTGTTAAATAATCCAATAAGCCTGGTTGAAAGAGTAATTCCAGTATTAAAATATCGGAATGCCTTAAATCCTTTTACATCATTTGTAATAACGGTACTATCTGCGGAATTAAAAGTTTTTTCAACCGATTTATCGTACCAAATTTCATTATAACTGAAGAACGGTGTTAAATTAAATTCAGATATTTTAAGCGGCGCATTAAGTACAACTGCCTGCCTTATACCGCCACGGGTATTTCTTCTGAAATTCCCGTCAAGTACTGCTGAGTTCACAAGCCGTTTTTCATCTATGTACCTGAATGCTGAATTGTATGTATAAGAAAGCTGCTCATACCAGTTTAAATTTAGCAGTGAAGTGTTTTTTCCCCGGAAGGGGAAGCTCTGTGTGCGGGAAAATGTTACACTTGGAATCGTTTGCAGAATTTCACCGGTTGTTAAATTCTGGTCACGGGAATAATTTATACTTGCTGAGTTCGGCGTTCCTTCCCAGTATTTTGAAAGCGTAACGTTTGACAGAGCATTCTGCCTCAGCAGGTCATCAAGATTGTTTGTTGAAGTATTATAGTAATTTTTGCTGCTCAGAAAATTTACATTGGCGGTAAGTGTTGTTGTAGGATCAATTGTCTGGTTATGATAAACCCCTATGCGCCACTCATCACCGAACTGTTTATCGTTATCGTTTTCTTCACCAAGCCTTATGCGGCTTCCGCCGATATCAACACTGCCTGAAAGCTTATACCGCATAACATAACGGAAGCGTGAGCTGAGGTCAATTCTGCCCTTGGTGTAATAATTTCCCTGCAATGCAAGATCAACATAATCATTGATAGCCCAGAAATATCCCAGGTGGGAAAGATACCTGCCGTATGTAGGGTCTTCGCCGTATGCAGGCGGAATTATCCCGCTTGAGCGGCCGGAATGATTCGGGAATATCCCGAAAGGCAGCGCAAAAATCGGCACATCATCAATAAATAAATATACAGGCTCGGCTATAACCCTGTCTCCCTGGATAATTTTTAGCTTCGGGCTTCCGAAATAATAATCAGGGTCAGCCCTGTCACAGGTTGTATACCTGCCGTTTTTGATGAAGAAAATATTTTCATCAACCTTCTTTATTTTTTCGCCCAAATAGTAGCCGCCTTCAAGCTCGGTTGAACCCATATCGATTACACCCTGCCGGGTTGAAAAATTATACCGCAGCTTAACAGCATCGTAGCGTTTTGCGCCTTCCATAAAGATTGGAGTACCCATAAACTTGCCGGCAAGTGCAGTATCGGGTATCCCGTTTGCTTCCATAATTGAGCTTTCGCGGAATAAAACAATCCGTGCAGCTTTAAGGTCGAACTCCTTATATTTAAGCTGCGCATCATTATAAAGCATCAGCTTATCGCCTGAGATATCAAATATTGCTGAGTCACTTGCTGAATATTCTATGATTGCATCAATATCGCTTTTGCGGGTTGAATCAACTGCGTTTTTTAAGGAATCATTGATAGGGACATAAAGAAGCGAATCACCCGTTTCCTGTGAAAATAGCTTAAACGAAACAAATGCAATTAATATTATTATGTAATATCTCAAATTATGAAGAAGAGTGCTTAAAATTAGATACTTTGCCCCCCTCTCCCTTTGGGAGAGGGGCTGGGGGGTGAGGGGTTTTCATATTTTTACCCAACTGCACAATTCCTCTAAATATTTTTTATCCGTCTCATCAAACATATTCAGCTCATCTGAATCAACATCAAGCACACCCCATACATTACCGTTATTTATCAATGGAATGACAATTTCGCTTCTTGAGAGGCTGCTGCAGGCAATATGTCCGGGGAATTTATCAACATCAGGCACAATTATTGATTCACGCCGCAGGGCGGC
>LLZO01000144.1 GCA_001567545.1 Candidatus Tepidiaquacellales bacterium OLB5 | reverse complement strand
ATTATCCCAATCCTTTTAACCCGGTTACAAAAATAAAATTTGATATACCAGAAGAAAGTGAAGTTAAATTAAGAATATATGATTTATTAGGTAAGGAATTAACAACTTTGCTGGATCAATTTATAAAATCCGGCACTTATGAAATTAATTTTAGACCTCATAATTTATCATCCGGCAATTATTTTTATCAGTTATTGGTTTACAAAAAAAGTAAATTAATTTACACAAAAACAAATAAACTGCAAATAATAAAATGATTAAAAAAAAATTACATATTAGCTGTTTGCTTAGTTTTTATATTATGCTTCCCTGTATTTTCACAAGATGATGCGGAACCGTTCTGTGAAATATTTATAAGGAACAAAACAAATGTTTCAATTTTCGCAAAGTTCTATCCGATAAGTTCAATTTTTCAGGGTAAACCGAATTCCAGTTCAATACCGAAATTTACACTTGAATCCCATGTCAGTGTAGACAGAATCGGTCCAATTAGTGATCCTGACTTAGGATACTTAGTAGGTTTAGACGGTTTTGCTTTGCAAAATAGAGGTTCGCAACCCGGATATTTTGAAATTAAACCTTTTGGTTCTGGTTTATATAGTGTTTTAAATATTGATCATAATTCTTCTGCTTCAGAAAAAGCAGATGTATTAATCGGTTATGGTATATATAAGCTGGAATTATTTACTTTTGACAGTGAATTCTTCACACCATTAAATAACTCGCCAATAATATTTGACTACAGAGATTTAAATTACAGTTCTTTAAATGGTTATGGCAGTAATTTAAGCGTTGATTTAGATATTTTAATTAATAGTACAAACAGCGGAGGAGTTACATATCGTTGGTATCAGGGTCAAGTCTCTGACGAAATTAATTTGAATAGCATTCCAGTCGAAGACAGGAATATTTTCAAATGTTATTATCAATATCATAGATTTGTAAATAATCAATGGGTCATTCGTTCTGTTACTCCAAATTTTAATACGTATGGCATTACCAAATCTGATGAGTTATTATTCCCTATCGATGGTACAGAATTATCTGATTTAGATTACCGCATTCCCCGTCACGATAACCCGGGTTCTTTATTCAGTCCACTTTACGTTGATTACAATCATCATGCTAAAGTAAAATGCGGTAAAACGTTTTTCTGTTGCATCCGGTAATATTCTTAAATTACTCGGTACAGGCAATAATAATAAAGCTACATTTAGTGTTGGCGATCAATCAAATAATCAATACTGCAACGCTGGCTTTACAGTCGAGAGCGGCGGTATTTTAGAGCTTGAACAGTATAGTAATTTTAATGTTGAAGCAGGAAGCAGATTAAATTTTAAATATGCATCTCTTATAAGGTTACGGCAAAATAGTACACTAATTTGTAAACCCGGCAGTATATTTTGTAATAATGGCGCAGTAATACAGAACTCGGGGACGCTTTTAATTCAGGGAACTGTAATGTACTGTACCTGTCCGTATTATAACTGCCAACCGTCAATTAACAGAGTGGAAGACAGCGTGAAAATAATTATTGAGGAGAATGCATCTCTACAAATACCTGATAGCTCAACATATATATTTGAAGGAAGCGAAACTAAGCTTATCTGCAAAGAAAACTCCGAAATCAAATTAGGTAAAGGATCAAAGCTTATCTTTGAAGACGGAGCGAGAATAATTGCCAACGGCTGCAAGTTTACAAGCTATGATTCAACTGATACATGGGACGGAATTTACCTTTCAGGTATTGCATACGATACGTTAAAGAACTGCACATTCCAGAACGCAGTAAATGGGATAAATATTACCGATAATTATGATCCGTTCGGCTCACCCGGCGCTGTTGAAATAAGTAACTGCACTTTCAAAAACTCAACAAGTACAGAACTTCTAAACTATGTTTATGTAAATAACAGCTATAATGTGCTTGTTAAAGGATGTAATGCGGTTAAAACCGGCAGTGCCGGATTTACAGCAGGTATTATAGCAGAATACTGCCCAGCAGGCGGGATTGTAATTTGTGATAATAACATTAATTATGTTAATACAGGCATATCTTTGCTGCAATCAAGTGAATACATTGCGCGCAATGTAATTACGGGCTATAGTAATACAGGAACAGGTATATATCTTGATAACTCCAACGGCACAATTGAATACAATACAGTAAATAACTTCCAGAAATCAGTTTACGGCTCATATTCATCGCCATACCTGCTTAAAAATACATTAATTGATGCATATGTAACAAATATTGACCTTGTTAACAGCTCTATGCCTGTTATGAAGCCTGTTATATCATCATCAACACTCAGATGGCTTGGAGGCAATAATAATATTACCGGATATCCAACAAACAGCGGTATCAGGTTTGCGGACTGCTATCCATTGATAGATTCAGGTTACAACAAAATAGTAGTAAACGGCTCAGATTACCTGAACGGTAACTTTACATTCCTTTATACAGAAGTACCTGCAAGAATAAACTACTGGTATGATAACCCGCCGAATTCATCGTTATTCGATATATCAGGCGGTTATGCAGATTACAGCAATTCGTTTGACGGAACAAACCTTCCGGCTACAGACGGCTCTGAATTAAACTCTATTGGCTGGGGTTTATATGATTCGGTATTTACCAAAACTATGGGAGATAATCCAACCCCTGAAGACCTGTTCACACAGGCATACACGGAAGAAATGTCAAATAACTACACAGATGCCATAACTCATTATAAAGAAGTAGTAAGCAGTTATAAGACAAGCGAATATGCACCGGTAGCGCTGGCAAGGATATTCAACTGCCTGGAAAAATCAAGAGCAAGTATATCTCAATTCTATGCAATACAAGGATATTACACAAATATACAGAATAACTCAGCTTATCCGAATGCAACAAGAGAGCTGTCAGAGGATTTTAAGATAAAATCAAAGGTAAAACAGTTTAACATTGAAGAAGCTATAAATGACTACGAAACCATATACCAGAACAACCAGAACAACGCAAAGGGATTACATGCACTGTTAAACAAGCTAAGCCTGCAAAGGATGACACAAGGTGACGCTCCGAATAGCAATATGGTAAACTACACAGAGCATAAGCTTGGAATACTTTCTTTAATAACAGGGCAAGACTTAAAGAATACCAGTTCAGCAATTAACAATCAGCCAAGCCAGTTCAGGCTGCATCAGAATTACCCGAATCCGTTTAATCCGACTACAAGCATAAGATACGACATTCCCCAAAGTGCATATGTTACAATAAAGGTATATGATATACTTGGGAAAGAAGTATTCAGCTACAAAGAATACAAACCAGCAGGCAGTTACGAAGTGAAGTTTGACGGAAGCAATTTGGCAAGTGGTATGTATTTTTATTCATTAGAGGCTAATGGATATAAAGATGTGAAGAAGATGGTGCTTATTAAATAGTGAGATAGTGAAATATATAAATAGTGAATTAGCCTGCCGGTAAACCGGCGGGCTTTTTGTTTATAAGACTTCAAAAGTCTTAAAGACTTTTGAAGTCTTACCGTTATTATATATAAAAATACAATATCCAAAAAATATGTTTTAAATTATTTAATAACAATAAATTACTTTCAAAACTGCATTTCAGAATTATGTATCATAAACAAATTATCAATTTCCGGAAAAAATCTGATTTTGAAGTGATTTTTTATGCGGATTTTCGGAATTAAACAGTGTTCAGCAGGAAATTTGAGTGTAAACCACTCAAAATATGACTTATATCATTTGTTTTATACGGCAGTTTTGCTAATTTTGTTAGATAATTTTTTTGAAAATAATCAGATAACAACAACACGT
>LLZO01000143.1 GCA_001567545.1 Candidatus Tepidiaquacellales bacterium OLB5 | reverse complement strand
GGTTATTTACAAATTGCTATAGGTAATTATAGTTTCATAACAAATATAATACATATTTTCAGCAAAACTATGACATGCATCATATAATTTTTTCCGTGTATCAATTAATTGTTTTGTAAGCTGTAATTATTTAGAAGGGTTTTCGAGAATTTATGTAAAAATATTTTTTTAAGCCCCGCAGGGGCGGAATAAATCAGCGATGGGCGAAGCCCATCGAAATAAAAGCAGAGTATCATAGCCCTGCAAGGGCTTAAATAATAGGTAAAGCCATCAACGAAACAGCAAAGACGTGCCAGTCCAACGGACTCCTTCGGAGCGGCACGTCTGTACAGGATAGCTGGTTTGCGATTAGACTTCAAAAGTCTTAAAGACTTTTGAAGTCTTATTAACCTGAAATATAACATTAAGGTGGTGTTCAAAGTTTACGTTATATAAAATGACCTCTTCTTTTTCTCCCCCTTTTAGGGGGAGATGTATTACATTAACAAAACAAGGGGCTTTCAGAGTGTGTCTCAAAACTAGTTTTTATAAAAAAATTTTCGTTAAAATTTTTCAAGATTCCTGCTTTCGCAGGAATGACAAGGTACTTTTGAGACAGACAGTTTCAGCCCCTTGTTCATGAAGGATAAAGGCCAGGTCTTTTAAATATTATAATACTCCCCTTTAAATATCTTTCCGTACTCACCGAACCTTTTTTCCATGAGTGATTTAAATGCTGCCTGTGGGAAAGGTTCGAAGTGTTTCAGTATATAATCAACTGCACCGATGGCGGCCTTATCGCCGCCGCAGATCCTCCTAAGCGGCAATGAAATTACATTCAGCCCTTCTTTATTCAGTTCAAGCGATTCATCAATTATAAAAACAGTTTTATAGTTTATCCTGTTAAAAACATCCTGGCTTTTAATTTCCTTCAGCCCGTCTTCAGAAACTATTATTACATAATCTGCTGAGGAAACCCCGGTGTAATATATTTCATCCGGACTAATTATTACCTCGCTCAGTGAAAATCCCGAGCCCTGCGTAACAGGATTATCATTCTTCTGTGTAACTTCAAGTCCGCACATTAGTGCAGCTTCTGCCAGCATTGCCGCTGTTGACTGCACCCTTTCTCCTGCGCTGCCTGTTAAAATAATTTCTGCAGGTTTTTTTAAGTTATGTTTATATGATGGTGTTATAAACTTAAGCGGCTTTATTTCGCCTTTATGGCTGTTTACATCTATATCATACTTTCTGCTGAACTCGGGTCTTTTTGCTGAGTTTTTAATTACGCCCAGCTCATGACCTTCTGCTTCTGCCATTTTGCTCAGCATATTGCCCTTAAGCTCGTTGCGTTTTGTTCCGTGCTCTGTGCAAAGCTCAAGAACTTCAACAATCGAAAACCCGTCGAATGCAATTGCTTCGCTTATAATATCTGTAAGATCCTTATCAGTGGCAGTTTTCCGAGCGATATATCCGGCTTTGGATGCATCGGAAATCTTGCAGATATCAAGGCTTGGGTTCATGCTGCCGAACGGCGATGTAATTGTGTTAAAATGCTCAGGGGTTAGTGATGATGTCTGCCCGCCTGTCATACCGAACAGAAAGTTATTTGCAACTATTACAGTAACATCAGCATTAATAAGCGCTGCGTTAACAATGTGCAGCAATCCAATCATAGAGCCGCCGTCGCCAATAAGCACAATTGTTTTAAGTTTGCCTGATGCAAGCACTTTATCGGCAACTGCAATCCCGGTTGCAAATCCCGTTGACCTGCCGTGAGTTGTATGAACTGTGTGCACTTTATCGAACAATGCATCTGCAAGACCTATGCAGCCTATATCGGTAACAAGGCAAACATCGTGAGGGTCAAGCCTAAGCATACCAAGAGCATCATTAAGCTTTTTTAAAATATTATTGTGCCCGCAGCCTTTGCAAAAAGGCATTACAGCGCCATGTGTCATATAAGTACAGGTTTCAGCGGTGTTCATAGATTCTTAATCCTTTCTGTTATCTCACCCGGAGTTATCATTGTACCAAGCTTGTTCACTCCGTAAACATTATGGTTTTTAAGCAGCGGGGTTATTATCTGCCTGTACTGCCCGCTGAAATTTTCTTCGGCAATAACTACATTTGCGCACCTTCGGCTGCCTGAAGTATTTTCTTTTCAGGTACGGGAAACATACTGTAAATTGTTAATGCTGATATTTTTCTGCCTTCTCTTCTCAAAATTTTAACAGCATCATTCATAGTTCTTGCAGTAATTCCAAAGCTTATAATAAGAGTATCAGAGCCGGCTTCTATATCTTCTTTTACGAGTACCATTTCATCCCTGTGTACCTGTATTTTATCTTCAAGATGTTGAAGCACAGCAAGTGTTTCCGGGTCATTTTTTTTGAGATTGCCCTGCGGGTTATGTGCAGAGCCTGTTGCAGTAACTTTAACCCTGCCGCCAACCGGGGCAAATTTTGCTATCATTTCGGGTGAGTCGAACCCGTACATTTTCCAGCTTTCAAAATCAGCATCATTTTCTGTGATAAAATGCCGGCTGATATTTGGCGGCGGGTTGAGCTTATTATAGTCCACACTTTCTGTTGTCATGCCGATTTCCTTATCAGTAAGCAATACAACGGGTGTTCTGTATTTTTCTGCCCAGTTGAATGCTTCGACAGTAAGCTCGTAACATTCCTTAGCTGTTGAAGGATATAAAACAGGTATAGTATAACCGCCGCTTGTTGCGAATTCCGTTATAAGAATATCACCCTGCGCTCCCTGTGTAGCTCCTCCCGTGCAGGGACCAAGTCTTTGCACAACGCTGATAACAACCGGTGTTTCTGTTATCAAAGCATACTGCACTGTTTCAATCATTAACGCCCATCCGGGACCGGAGGTAGATGTCATTGCTTTAACTCCCCGCATTGATGCGCCTACGCAGTAGGCAAGAGCTGAAATTTCATCAGGCGAGCTTATTGCTATTCCATTATTCAATGGCAGCAGGTCGATAAGTCCTTTATAAACTCCGGATGCAGGAGTAATGGGATAACCTGCAAAAAATTTACAGCCCGCTTTTACAGCGCCTTCGGCAGTCATCTGGTTTCCGGTTCGCAGGGCAAGCTTTTTGGTTTTAGTAGTCATAGCCTTTTTAGTAGATAATTCTGTTATACAAAATTACCAAAGGCAATAAAAATAAAGAATGATTTAGCTTAGTTTTTCGGGTAAGAGATAAAAATCATAAAATATTATGATAATTGTATCAATAAATATTATTTTTCCAGGGCCTGCTTCACTTTTTCAAGCGCTTCAGCAACTTTGCTTTCAGGAGCATTGGTTTTCCATGTAATTTCATATTCGCCCTCTTTAGCGATAATTTTTGCATCAACGAAAAAGGTCATGAACAGAACCTGCTTTTCAGCCTTCAGGTTATACCCGTCATCTATTGCAGAAAGTGTAACTTCATTTTCATCAGCTTTATTCAGAAGGTCTTTTTTTAAGCACTTCAAGCTTTTCCAGCAGCTGCTGTTTTGTTTTACCGGGCTGAGGGATATTTAACATAATTTAATATTTAAAAGAAAACCCCGTTTCCGGGGTTTAAAATTTATGATACTTCAGAAGGAATCATATCACCTTCTTTTATTCTGCGGGTCTCGATTTCTTTCCAGTAATGGCATGCAACAACGTGCATGTTTGAAGTACCCGATACCTGTTCCAAAGCTGGCTCAACATTCCAGCATTTACTGTCAGTTGTATACAGCTTGCTATCTACATACTTGCAGCGGGTGCAGAAATGGCACCCAACCGGATAATTTGTTGCAGCAGGTACATTTCCTTCGATAGTTGCCAGCCTGTTATGCCCTTTGTTCAGCTTCGGAATTGAATTCAACAGCCCCAGAGTGTACGGATGTTTTGGATTATAAAAAATTTCTTCTGCTGCGGAATATTCGGCAACCTTTGATGCATACATAACTGCCACACGTTTTGAAACTTCAGCAATTACACCAAGGTCATGGGTTATCATAATTACGCCCATACCAAGTTCATCCTGCAGCTTTTTTATCAGCTCAAGTATCTGCGCCTGTACAGTTACATCTAGCGCAGTTGTAGGTTCATCTGCTATCAGTATTTCAGGATTGCAGGAAAGAGCCATAGCTATCATTACTCTTTGCCTTAAACCGCCTGAAAGCTGGTGCGGGTATTCAGAATATCTTTGCTCCGGAGCAGGAATTCCGACAAGCCTCAGCATTTCTATAGAACGTTTTTTAGCTTCTTCCTTGGATACCTGCTGATGCAGCATAACAGCTTCATCGATCTGGTCGCCGCAGGTGAATACGGGATTCAGCGAAGTCATAGGCTCCTGGAAAATCATGGCAATATCATTGCCGCGGATCTCCTGCATTTGTTTTTCATCATATTTCGTAAGGTCCTGCCCTTTGAATAAGATCTCCCCGCCGACAATTTTGCCCGGGGGATTGGGGATAAGCCTCATAATAGAAAGAGCAGATACACTTTTTCCGCAGCCTGACTCTCCCACCAGGCCAAGGGTTTCTCCGCTATCCAGATCATAAGAAACATCATCAACAGCTTTAGCTATACCGTCATCGGTATAAAAGTATGTTTTGAGGTTCTTAACTTCAAGTAACTTCGCCATAAATATAAATTAATTGTTAATTGGCAAATTAGCTAAAAATAATTGAGAAAATAAAGGGATTTATCCGTTATTTAAAAATTCTGAAATATCTGAATTGAACTTCTTCTGCATTTCTTCGGATTCTTCCACTGTTTTAGCTTCTGTGATAATCCTGATAATCGGTTCAGTATTCGATTTCCTGAAATTTACCCAACCACGCTCAAAATCAAGCCGTAAACCGTCTTCAAAATTCTGGTCATAATCATTATATTTCCTTTTTACAAACTCAAGAACAGAGTCTGCATCAATTCCTTCTGTAGAAATTTTTGATTTACGGATAAAATACTGAGGCAAAGAATTTTTATACTCAGAAACTTTTAAACCGGATTGAGTAATTTCACTTAAAATTAAAGCTGTACCAACAAGTGAATCCCTGCCGTAATGAACTTCAGGAAGTATCACACCCCCGCTGCCTTCACCGCCTATTACTGCCTTAACTTCTATCATTTTTTTGATGACGTTAATTTCACCAACCGGAGCTTTATACAGTTTACCTCCGCATGATTTAACAACATCATCAACTGAACGCGAGGTAGAAAGGTTTATTACAGCAATCCTTTTTGCATAGGTACTATTTTTCAGAACAAAATTTACGGCCGCTGTAATGGTATTTTCTTCTCCGAAAGGTTCTCCTTTTTCCGTTATTATCACCAGCCTGTCAGCATCCGGGTCAATAACAATTCCGATATCTGCTTTATGCTTAATAACAGCTTTGCAGGTACGCTTAAGATTTTCAGGCAGCGGTTCGGGTTTACGTGTAAATATCCCGCTTTGTTCACAGTCAATTTCAATCACACGGCATCCAAGCTTTTTAAGCAATGCGGGAATAATTTTTGAGCCGGAAGCATTAACGCAGTCTGCGACAACTTTAAATTTCCTTTGTTTTATCTTTTTAAGATTAAGCGATTTAATTTCTAAAACTTTATCAATGTGGTAATCACCAAAACCGGGGCAATATTCTGACTGCATGATTTTATCAGCTGTTATATAATTATCACCAGTTTTTTCAAACAGCTCCCAAAGCTTTTTGTTTTCATCAGCATCCAGGAAAATGCCTTTTCTGTTAATGAATTTCATTCCGTTCCATTCCTGCGGATTATGCGATGCAGTTATAGAAATACCGCCTGCAGCCCTTAATGTTTTAACAGCAAGCGATACTGTTGGAGTTGGTACGATGCCTATTTTAATAACCCTGCATCCGCAAAAAAGCAAAGTGCTTTCTATTATATCTTCTATCAGATCACCGCCAGCCCTTCCATCTCTTCCTATTACTATGGTTTTATTATTGTTATATTTTGCAAATGCTGCCGAATATTTAACAATGTTTTCAGGGATCAAAGATTCACCGAAAATTCCCCTGATTCCGGATATTGATATAATTGGTTTTTTCATAGTTTCTAAAAATCATTTTTAATGATAAAGGTTAAATTCATTAAAAAAGCGGAAAGAATTAAATCTTCCCGCTTATTTCTATATATTTGTTCACAAATTAACTAATTAAACATTTTAATAAGCCAGCATATCTTCTGCAGCTTTAAGTATCCAGCTATCCTGCGGTAATGCATAACTTTCAAGAGCAAACGGAATATGTACATGTAATCCGGCAACACGTTTTATCGGAGCATCAAGATATTCGAAAGCTGCTTCAGCAATCTGCGAAGCAATTTCTGCACCAAAGCCCATAAACTTAGTATCTTCGTAGAATACAATCACCTTTCCTGTCTTTTTAACAGAATTGATAATTGTATCAGTATCAAGCGGAACTATTGTTCTGATATCAATTACTTCAACACTGTAGCCTTTCTTTTCCATTTCCCTTGAAGTTTTCATCGCTTTTTCAACCATTGCTCCATAAGTAACTATTGTAAGATCATTTCCTTCTTTTTTTACTGCAGCTTTTCCGAAGGGCAGGTAATAATCAGCATTTGGTTCGGGTGATTTTGCATAACCCTGCCTGTAGAGGAACTTATGCTCTAAAAACATTACCGGGTCTTTTAGCTGGCATGCAGTTTTTAACAAACCTTTTGCATCGGCAGCATTGGAAGGATATGCAATATATAAGCCCGGACATTTTGCAAAAATTGCCTCAATATTCTGTGAATGATAATGTCCGCCGCCGATATATCCGCCAGTTGCAACCCTTATTGTAACCGGACATTCAAATGTTCCGTTTGAACGGTAACGGTACATTACAAGCTCATCCCTGATCTGCATCATTGCCGGAAAAATATAATCAGCAAACTGGATCTCAACAACAGGTTTTAAACCTGTTAAAGCCGCACCAACTGCAGTTCCCAATATTGAGGCTTCTGCAAGCGGTGAATTGAAGCAGCGTTTAACACCGTATTTAGTGGAGAGTCCTTTTGTAGCTGTAAATACGCCGCCTTTACCATCCTGCACATCTTCGCCATATACCAGCATATTGGGATTTTTTTCCATTTCTTCCATCAATGCATGATTAATCGCATCAACCATAACTATCGGTTCGCCGTTTGGAACTGATGATTCATAATCAATTTTAGTCTGAAGTTCAGCCGGACAGAACAAGTGATCTTCGACTGTTTTAGGATCGGGTGAAGGTTCAGCATATGCTTCTTCAGCTGATTTTACAACAAGCTCATTAATTTCTTTCCTTGTTGCTGCAATTTCTTCTTCAGACATAATGCTTCTTTCGATAAGGAGCTTTTCCAGCTTTAAGATAGGATCTTTTTCCATATCTTTTGCTATAGCTTCCTTTGACCTGTATTTGTCCTGTGAATCTGATGCAGAGTGTGAGCGTAGCCTTACAACATCGGCATAAATGAATGAAGGACCTTCTCCGCTTCTTGCAAGCTTTACGGCTTCTTTTGCAGTTGCGTAACTTTCAAGGAAATCGGTACCATCAATATGGAATTTATGAATTCCTTCAAATCCCTGAACAACTTTATAAACCGAAGCACCGGCTGTCTGCTGCTCGATAGGCACAGAAATAGCAAAGCGGTTATTCTGTATACAGAAAATTGCTGGCAGGCTCTCTCTGGCAGCCCAGTTAATAGCTTCAAAAAATTCACCTTCGCTTGTAGAGCCTTCTCCGCCGCCAACATAGGCAACTTCATCAGTATTTCGGTAAACACAGCTCAAAGCAGCCCCAACTGCCTGCAGGTATTGTGAGCCTGTTGGTGAGGAAGCTGTCGGCATTCTAAGCTCTTTGCTTCCAAGATGCATAGGCATTTGTCTGCCGCCGCAAAACTCATCTGTTGCTCTACCCATGATATGCCTGAAAATATCTTTTGGTGTAATTCCCAGCGCAGTTGCAATTCCGTTATCCCTGTAATATGTAAAAAACCAGTCTTTACCACCTTTCATAGCCATAGCAATTGCTACCTGTATTGCTTCATGACCTGAACCGGATATAAGGAATGTGGCTTTACCCTGCTTAATAAGCATATCAATTCTGTCATCAGTAAACCTTGTAAGGAGCATTGCTTTATAGGCATGGATCATTTCTTCATTTGTAAGTCCATGATTTGGAACAGTTTCTTTATGAAAGTCGTAATATTTGCTTTCTTTTGTACTGTTTACAGTATTAGAACCATTACTTACTTTTGAAGCCCCATTAGTTCCTTTTGATTTCTTTTCTGCAGCAATTTTCTCTGCCATAGGAATATAACCCCTTTACTTAAAATATATTAAATTTTATTTTTTTTTTGTCTGGAATGTAAAAAACCACAAAGATTTCAAATATAAGGAAATAACAATCATTAAAAAAGCCCTAAAAATGCTACTGTAAAAATGCAAAGATTTTATTTTATAGTTGATTTTTCCAAAAATAAATGTCATATTTATGATGAAATCAATAAAATTTTCCCAAAATTATTTATTAAAGATTGATATCTTTAATCCATTTGCCTTTATTTGAAATTTTAACCGGGAAAATAATATTTTTTTACAAAGCTGATAAAAGAATTTGATTATTAGAAGCAATAAAACCAGATATTCACGCATTATATTGTACAAATAAAATATTTTTCAATAACTTAACCAAAAAGAGGAAAGTACAAATGAAAAAAGCATTTCCCATTTTAAGCTTACTGGCTGTTGGTTTATTTTTCATTGGATTAATCTCGTCTGATCCGTTCGGGTCAAGAACAAATGTGTCCAATGATAATGCAATCAACCCGGTAGTACCTCAGACAGATGCTGTAGTAAAATTTGCAGACAGCATGAATGCTGTTAACGATGAAGCAGGACTTCGTACCAGAGGCTGGAAACCCAAAAGAGGACCTTTACACGGACCAATAGGTTCAACATTTTTCTTCCAGGGCAACGCAACAGTATTTCCTGCATTCGAAGGACCTACAACAGGTTATGTTGGAGCTAATTTTAATGCAACAACCGGTTCAAATACTATTGATTTATGGTTAATTTCACCAGTAGTTAACGGTGCTGCCGGCGATACTATTTCATTTTATGAGCGTTCCCCCACCGGTTCAACATTCCCAGATTCAATTAGAGTACACTGGGCATCAAACGGTGATACAGTTCCCGGATCAGGTTCATGGGTTGAGCTTGGCAAATTTAAGACAACTACCACCGGTACCTGGGCAGAAAGAAGATTTGTTCTTCCTTCAGCAGGTGCAACAGGCAGATTTGCAATTAACTACCGTGTTGCAAACGGCGGACCATCAGGTGTAAACAGTGATTATATCGGACTTGACCTTATAAGGTTACTTGGACCAGCAGCCGGACCGTCAATTCTTCCTGATGTTTTATACTATAAATTCGAGCAGAACCCTGCTCCATTATTAACACCTAACTGCGCAATTCCACCGGCTGGAACAAACCCGGCACCGGTACAATTGCATACATTAGGCTCAGGCGGACAGTTTGATTCTTGTCTTGTTGGTATCGGAACAACTAATGCAAGAATAGCAACTGGATGGAACTGTAATTTAGCCAACGGATCATGGACAATCAGCTTCTGGGTTAATAACCTGGTAGATATGAATCCAACTTATTTATTCGGTGATGCCGGTTCAACATCATTCAGATGCTTCTATGGCGGCGCAGCTGGCGTAAATAATATTTTATTAAGGGGACCAATGACTGATATTCTTATCCCATGTCCTGCAGGTCCGCAGGTATTTCATATGGTTTATGACGGAACAAATGTTATAATTTACCGTAATGGCGCTTTAATAAGCACAAATCCAAGAGCAATTAACATGCCTACAGGAACCGGATTTTATGTTGGCGGTTACTCAAGCGGATTTGGCCTTTCAGGCAGAATGGATGAATTCAGGCTTATCAGAAGAGCACTTACACCGGCAGAAGTTGCTGCACAGTGGAATTCTGATCTTGGCGGCTGCGGATTAGTTGGAATTACACAGAATAACAACCAGATCCCGAATCTGTACAGTTTATCACAGAATTACCCGAATCCGTTCAACCCTGTAACAAACATCAAATTTGCATTACCTAACACAGGTCTTGTAAAGCTTGTTGTATTTGATATACTCGGAAGAGAAGTATCAACACTTGTAAATGAAGTAAGAACAGCTGGTAATTATACAGTTGATTTTGATGCTTCATCACTTTCAAGCGGTGTATACTTCTACAGAATTGAATCAGGTAACTTCACCGATACAAAGAAAATGTTACTTGTTAAATAATAATATATTTTACAATAACTTAAGGCATCTGTTTAAGCAGATGCCTTTTTTATTTTCCGGAATTCATTACCCTATAAAGTAAAAATTAGTTACTTTTTTTTACAATAAATCACTATTCCAGCATGTTGAATTTAATCAAAAAATAAAGCATATTGTAAAGTTATTAAATTATACTATTATTAAATTAAAAGGAAATGATATGATTAAAAAAATCTTCCCATTTTTAAGCTTGCCGATTATAGCAATTATTTTAACTGGCATGTTAGTTTTAGACCCGTATAGCTCCAGAACACCGTTATCTGATAATGACGCTGTTAATCCGCCTGTTTCATATTCTGACGAAGTAAAATATTCAGATGATATGAATGGTGTAAATGATGAAGCGGGTCTGCGTTCAAGAAACTGGATACCTAAAAGAGGACCGCTGCACGGACCGATTGGTTCTACATTTTACTTCCAGGGCAACGCAACCGTTTTTCCTGCTTTCGAAGGACCAACAACAGGTTATGTAGGATCTAATTTCAACGCTACAACCGGTTCAAATACAATAGATCTATGGCTTATATCCCCAACCGTAAACGCTGCAGCTGGCGATACTATTACATTTTATGAAAGAGGTCCAACGGGATCGACATTTCCGGACTCAATGAGAGTTCACTGGGCATCCAATGGAGATACAGTACCTGGTTCAGGTTCATGGGTAGAGCTGGGTAAGTTTAAAAATACCATTACGGGCACATGGCAGGAAAGAAGATTTGTAGTTCCATCAGCCGGTGCAACAGGCAGATTTGCAATCAATTACAGGGTAGCCAACGGCGGACCTTCAGGTGTTAACAGTGACTATGTAGGCGTAGATCTTGTAAGGCTGGTAGGACCACTTACAGCAATTGAACCTATAAGCAGCACTGTTCCAGATAAATATTCACTTGAACAGAACTATCCAAATCCTTTCAATCCGTCAACAAAGATCCGTTTTTCAATTCCTTCATCAGGAATGGTAAAAATGAATGTTTATGATGCATTGGGCAGAAAAGTTGAATCACTTGTAAATGAAACAATGAACGCAGGAACTTATGAAGCAACATTTAATGCTTCAAAGCTTTCAAGCGGAATATATTTCTATACAATAGAAACAGGTAATTTTACTGCAACAAAGAAAATGCTTCTTGTAAAATAAATTTTACGCTTCAGCTTAACTGCTGAAAACAAAAAAAGCCATCCTGAAATTCAGGATGGCTTTTTTATTTAAACAAATTTCAGGAATTTTCATTAAAAAAAACATTCTGCCCGCAGGTACTTCCTATTTTTATCTCTTCGTAGCTGTTTAAGCTGATAACTGTTTCGTAACCGGCTTTTTTAAAAGCTTTGGCAATTTCTTCTGCTGCATAATTGCTTTCATTGCTTATTACGGGTATAATTTCATTTTTAAGAACATTGACCGTTTCATTGAGTGGTGTAAGTTTAATTATAAATATTTCAGGATCAAAAATATTCTTAAGCTTATCAATATTTATTTCATTTTCTACAGATGGCGCAAAACTTAAAGAAATTTTTCTGTCACCTTCATTAAAAAACCTTTTCCCGTATTCGGAAATTTTTTCAAAGCTCCATTTTTTAACAGGCATCATTAAATCACGTTTTTTTACTGTCTGTTGTATGAATTGAAAATTGAAGCTGAAATCTGCCATTCATGAATTTTTCGTTCTTTAAAGAGATAAGCTCATCAAGAAATTTTTCGCTTCCCCGGGGAGCAATAGTTGAAATTGACGGCATAAATCCCGGTGCTTTCCAGTACCAATCAAACTCCTTAATGACATCAAGAACAGCCATATTGAATGTTGGTTCTCCCATCCGTGTAAAGTGTACTTTAAGCTGTTTTACCGGAATATGTTCATCAGGATATTTTCCGCTTATCATTTTATCCAGCTGCCAGAACATTCCTTCTTTGCTTATCCTGCCAAGGTAAAATGGACCGGCATCACAAATTGTGCAGTTAACCGGACAACCGTACAATGTAGAAATTGTCAAGATCCATTTTTCTTCACGCGGTTTTGGCGGGTGAAGAGATTCAACAAACTCAACCAGGTTGCCGCCTTCACTTCTGGCAACGTAAACTATCGCAAGATCTTCCCTGCCCTGCTGCGAAATCAGCTTCATTTATACTGTCCGGATTTAAATTCATCAAACATATGTTTAACTTTATTTCTCTGGTATTTACCGGTAGATGTTACCGGTATTGAATCAGAAAACACAACAACCTTCGGGGCTTTATAAGCCGGGAGCTTCTCTTTACAGAATGAAATAATTTTTATCTTTAAATCATCAGAAGGCGTGAAATTATCTTTAAGCAGAACAAGTGCACCGACTTCTTCACCGTACCAGTCATTATCAAACCCAACTGCTATGGCAGATTTTACTTCCGGAATTGACATCAGCACCTCGTCAATTTCAAGCGGCGCTATGTTTACCCCGCCGCGGATGATAAGCTCTTTAAGCCTGCCGGTTATAAAAAAATATTTCCTTCCGCTCTCATCATAAATATAAAAACCTTCATCGCCGCTTCGGAACCATCCGAACTCAAAAGTTTTATCATTAGCTTCCGGATTTTCATCATAATATTTCATAACATTGTGACCGCGTATTACAATTTCTCCCCGAGTGTTTTCAGGCAGAGATTCACCTGATTCATTATGAATATCCATTTCATTCGGTTCAATTGCTATTCCGATACTGGGAAAACCGTACTTTAAAAGCCATTTATCGTGATCAGCTTTGTTAAGCGCGGTTGGAATAAAGCAGGAATAACAGGTAGTTTCAGATAAGCCGTATCCGTGAACAATTTTTAAACCGAAAATTTTTTCGAATTTCTGAACCAGCTCGCAGGTCAAGGGTCCTGCCCCGCAAATTATATGGCGGAAGTTTATTAATGAATTCACACCTGTCCCGCCACCTGAAAGGAGTGGAGTAAGTTCAAATTTAAATTTTTCGTTTGATTCAAAATCGTGGCAAAGAAACTGCAGCAATGTTGGCACTACGCTGACAATATTTACTTTTTCATGTGCCAGTCTTTTAAAAAAAGTATGGGTATGGAATTTCTGATTAAGAACCAGGCTGCCCCCTGCAAACATCGGGGTAACAATTGTTACAATTGTACCATTTACGTGGTGAATTGGCAGAACACACATCATAACTGTTCCATGCCCTATACCATGCCACCTGCTGATGCCATCGGCATCTATCATTAAATTATACTGAGTTAATACCACGCCTTTTGGCAGTCCCGTGGTACCTGAAGTATAAACAATCAGCGCTTCGGTTTCACGGGTAACTGAATCATCAGGTGTGAAATCAGCCGGTTGGGAATTTAATTCTTTTATATAATCAATACATCCATCCGGCAGAATAAAATCAGAATCAGAATAAATAACGGGTTTTATATTAAGTTTTTTTAATACATCACAAAACTTTTCATAATATTGGTTATTGATAAAAGCCAGCTTAGTATCAGAGCTTTGCAAAATATACTCAATTCTTTCAGGTTCTTCGCTCACATTAATGGGAACAACAGTTGCCCCAATACACCAGGACGCAAAATACTGTACAACAGTATTTAAATGGTTATGCGAAATTGTTGCTATTCTTATGCCGGGTTTAATATTATTAACTTTCAGCAGGTTTGCAGTCTTTAATACTAATTCTTTGAATTTACTGTAAGTTAATACCTGTTTATTTCCGTTATCGAGATAAAATGTGATGAAAATTTCTTCAGGGTGCTGGTTAGTTCTGTATTGCAGAAGTTCAAAAATATTCCTGTACTTCACCAGATATTTATCCGGCGCAATACCATTAACATAATGTGCTTTATAGATATTATTTTTTGTCTGTTCTGAAAGTTTCATTGACTGCAAAAATAAATCATTGCGAAATAACAAAAAAGGCTGTTTTGCAACAGCCTTTAAAAAATATTAAAAAAACTTAACCACAAATTTCACGAATTACACTAATTATTCATGTGTTGTTCAGATCATTTTACGAGAATCATCTTTTTTGTTTCAGAATAATCACCTGCCGTTAACCTGTAATAAAAAACACCGCTTGGGTAATTTGAGGCGTTGAAATCAACTTCAAATGTTCCCGGTTTAAGGTTTTGATTAACAAGAACAGAAACTTCGCGGCCGAGAAGATCATAAACTGTCAGGAATGTCTGTGTTACTGAACTGCCTGCAATATCAAACCTTATCTTAGTAACTGGATTAAAAGGGTTTGGATAGTTTTGGGATAAGGAATATGATACAGGCAATACATTGGTTAACGGTACAATGGCAAGCAGTTCATTAAGGGGTCTTCTGTATACACTATGACTATTTGTTGCTGCAAATATGTAGTTGTTAATTATACAAAAGGCTTCTATATTAAGGTTACCCAATCCATCATTTCTTTGAGTCCAATCTATTCCGTTATTCGATGAAACATAAACACCAAAAGTGTTTGATCCGGCAAATAAATTAGTTCCGCTTACAGCGATTGAAATAATATGCTGGTAGTTTAAAGAAGTTTGAGACCAGTTTATTCCATTATTCGTTGATAAATACAAGTGAGGTCCCGCAGCGGCATAAATATTGCTTCCATTAATAGCTATTGAATATATGGTTTCGTTATCTAAAGAAGTTTGCGACCAATTCATTCCATTATTTGAAGATGCAAATACGCCAGAATTCTGGGTACCTGCAAATATATAATTTCCATTTACTGCCAATGAAAGCACCTGCGAGGTAGTCAAACCCCTAAGAGTCCAATTTGCACCATTATTTGTTGATACATAGACAGAATTATTAGCAGCAAAAATAGAATTTTCATTTACAGCTAAGGCATAAACAGAAGCATTGCTAAATGATGTTTGTATCCAGTTTGCACCATTATCTGTTGATAGATATAGACCATACCACAAAGTTCCGGCATAGATATTATTACTGTTTGTAGCTAATGATGAAACCAAAGGTTCATTTTCTATTTTTGTAGTTTGGGTCCAATTCTCACCGTAATTTGTTGTTAAAAATACACCTGAGCCATAAGCACCAGCAAAGATAATATTTCCTTTTATCGCAAATGAGTTAACTATTGAATTGCCCAATCCATTATTCGACTGAGTCCATTGTGAGAGACTTAAATGAACATCCACTGTGCAAAAAACAATTAATATAATTAAAGAAAGGAAAATATTGATGTGTTTCATTTTTAACTCCTTTCAGGATTTGAGTTAATTCAAAAATAACAGAAAATTATAAAAACAAAAAGGCTGTTTTGCAACAGCCTTAGAACCTGAAACCTGCAACTTTTAACCTGCAACTAAATTATTCTATTTCCGCTTCATGGCCTTCTTCATTCCACGTATATGGGTAGTTAGGAAGGTCATACTGCTTAGCATACTCGGTAAGCTTCAGCGGGTGGAAGGTATCCAGCATAACAGCAAGCTCAAGTGTTTCCTTTTTACCTATTGATGCTTCCATTGTTCCCGGGTGTGGACCGTGAGGGATACCGCCCGGATGCAGCGTGAATGAAGCCACATCAACTCCCTTGCGTGACATAAAATTGCCTTCAACATAATATAATACTTCATCGCTATCTATATTACTGTGATTATACGGCGCCGGAATTGCTTCAGGGTGATAGTCAAACAGCCTGGGGCAGAATGAACAAATTACATAATTTCTGCCTTCAAAGGTCTGGTGAACCGGCGGCGGCTGGTGTATCTTTCCGGTAATGGGCATAAAATCATTGATATTGAAAATCCACGGATAAAAATAACCGTCCCAGCCAACAATATCAAACGGATGATAATCAAAAATATAATGATGAAGCTTATTGTATTTTTTGATCTTAACTAAAAATTCACCTTTTTCATCAACTGTAACCAATGTTTCAGGAACACGGAAATCACGCTCACAAAACGGAGAGTGTTCCAGGTACTGCCCGTATGAATTTTTGTACCGGGAGGGAGTATATACCGGGCTTTTAGATTCAATCACCAAAAATTTTGTCTTTTCACTTTTTGTAACAATCCTGTAAATCACACCCCGCGGGATTACGATATAATCACCATTATGAAAATTCAGTGTACCATACTGTGATTCAAGTGCACCGTTTCCAAAATGGACAAAAATAACTTCATCACCTTCACCGTTCTTGTAAAAATAATCCATTTGTTTATCAGGATTGCAAATAGCCATGGAAACATCATTGTTGAACAATATAACTTTCCTGCCGGAAACCGGGTCTCCTTCCGGCTTCGCATCAAGAGTTCTTATGTGATAATGCCTCAGGTTTCCTTCACTCCACTCTTTAAAGCCAATGTCCTCTACGGTTGTTATCTTTTTTACTTTTGTGGGCGGATTAATATGGTACAGAATTGAAGAAATTCCTGAAAATCCTTCTGTTCCAATTACCTGCTCCTGGTATAAAGAGCCATCGGGCTGCCTGAACTGTACATGTCTTTTCTGAGGTATTTTCCCCAGCTTATGATAAAATGCCATTAATTATATTTTAAAAATGCTTATTATTATTAATTGTTAATTGCTGATTGTTTATTATTTATTGTTAAAGTGTTCCTCTTACAGCCTGTTCTCTTTCGATAGCTTCAAAAAGCGCTTTAAAATTCCCTTTGCCGAATGATTTAGCACCTTTTCTCTGTATGATTTCGAAAAATACTGTTGGCCTGTCTTCTATTGGTTTGCTGAAAAGCTGAAGAAGGTAACCGTCATCATCACGGTCAACAAGTATCCCGTGTTTTGCAAGCTCATCAACATCTTCATCGATCTTTCCGACCCGTGCTTCCAGCTCCTGGTAATATGTTGTAGGAACCCTAAGGAATTCTACTCCTCTTCTTTTAAGCTCGCTGACCGTTTCAACAATATTTGTTGTATTCATAGCAATATGCTGGCAGCCTGCGCCGTGGTAAAACTCCAGGTATTCATCTATCTGAGATTTCTTTTTGCCGGCAGCGGGTTCGTTTATAGGGAACTTGATCTTGCCTGTTCCGTTCTGCATAACCTTACTCATTAATGCTGTGTATTCAGTAGATATATCTTTATCATCGAAAGAAAGAAGCTGGCTGAACCCCATAGTTTCCGCATAGAATTTTACCCAGTAATTCATTTTACCAAGCTCAACATTACCCACCATATGATCAACAGACCTTAAACCTGCATCTTTGATCCCCTGAACAGCTTTTGCAGATGCATCAACAAATCCGGGGAGAAATAAACCTTTGTAATTATTCCGCTGAATAAATGAATGCAGTGTATCACCGTAGGTTTTAATTGCCGAACGAATTATAAAACCATTCTCATCTTCAATTTTGGTCGGTTCCATTGCAGGCACAGCGCCTCGTTTAACTGTTTCATTAAATGCGCTTTCTGCATCATCCACTTCCAGAGCTATATCCCTTACACCATCACCGTGCTGTTTGATATGTTCAGCAATGTAACTATCCGGATGATACGGTGTAGTTAAAACAAACCTTATCTTACCCTGCTCCAGCAGGTATGAGGCTCTTTCCCTGTTACCGGTTTCCAGTCCGCTGTAACCGGTGAGTTTAAAACCCATTGCATACTGATAATAAATTGCTGACTGTTTTGCATTACCGGCATAAAATTCTATATGGTCCCAGTTTTTTATAGGAAGAAAATCTTCTTTGCCGTTTAAAGAGCTTACTTTTTCTGCTGCTGAAATATCCATTTAATTATCTGTTTAAAAATTTACTCCTCAGGAGTTTCTAAAGGCACAAATATAAAAAATCCAATTTTAAGATTATATGATAAATGTAGTTAATGATCATAAAATTGTAATAAATAGTATCTTTGAATATGTTAAGAATTATAGGTAATTTTGCAGATATTGGAAAAATTCAGGGTATTTTTATCTTTAAATCCTTCGGAAGCTGAAAAAGAGCTTTTGAAGGCAGACCAGCAGAATGTAAGATCATTGCTGAAGGATGCAAACATCAGGTGGGAAGATCCTGAAAAATTCCATTTAACCCTCAGGTTCCTGGGAGATATTGAATCAGATAAAATTGAAAGATTATGTTCAACACTTGACAGGCTGAAATTTGACTTCACTGAAATAGAATATGAAACGACCGAAACAGGATTTTTTCCGGATACAAAGTATCCTAATGTAATTTTTGCCGGATTAAAGGAAATAAACAATCATTCACAAACGCTGGTTGAATTCATAGATAAAATAATTATAAATTTCGGAGTAAAGCCTGAAAAAAGATTTATTCCCCATATAACATTCGGCAGGTTCAGCAGAAAAAAAAGATATAAGCTCGGAAGTGACATTAAATATAAGTTACTGCATCAAAAGATCATTTTTGCTTCATTTTTTCTGATGAAAAGTATTTTAACTCCCGAAGGTTCGAATTATGAAATTATTAATGAATTCAGCTTTTTAAAATAAAACTAAACCCGGAATTTAATATGCCGTTTTACGAATACCAATGTTCAAACTGCGGACACAAACTGGAAGAACTGCAGAAAATGAGTGACCCGCCGCTGGAAAAATGTCCGGTTTGCGGTAAAAAAACCCTTAAAAGATTAATAGGAACCGGTGCGGGGCTTATTTTTAAAGGCAGCGGATTTTATCTCACAGATTATAAAAACAAAAAATCATCTTCTTCTGAAAGCTCTGCCAAAACAGAAAAAATCAAACCTGCTAAGGAACCATCTTCGAAAAAAGAAAAAAAAGATTCTATAAAGAAAGATAAATAATGTATACAGTAGAATTCAGCAAACTTCCGAACTTCAACAATCTTTACCTGGATTATATCAGCGGCGGCGGAGATGAAATGGAAAAGCTTAAACCTTTCTTTAATTCCATGTATCGTGATAACGAAGAGTTCTTTAAAGTAATTGATGATAAAGTACATAACTACAGTACTAACAGGTATTTTGATAAAAATATACTTATTGATATTTTAAAACATCAGAATGTTACTTTTGGCGGTGATGAATATACTGCAGCAAATATCGAAAAGCTTTCAGGTGAACATACATTTGCTGTTGTAACCGGCCAGCAGGTCAGCCTTTATACCGGTCCTTTATATACAATACTGAAAACTATTACAGCAGTAAAGCTGGCAAAGGACCTGCATGAAAGATTTCCTCAGTTTAATTTTGTGCCTGTTTTCTGGCTGGAAGCAGAAGATCACGATATTGATGAAGCAGACCACACGTATATTATTGACAGGCAAAATGAGCTGATAAGAATTGGATTTGAACAGCAGGAAAATAATTCAGAAGAGAATATAAAACGAAGCACTCCTCCGGTTGGCTCTACTGTTTTCGGGGAAGTTATTAACAGTATCAACGAACAGCTGAGAAGTTCTTTAATTGATACCGATTTTAAGGATAAAATAATGACCCTTGTAACCAAACATTACAGGGAAGGCAATGATTATAAGACAGCTTTTGCAGGGTTAATGAATGAAATATTCAAAGGTTACGGTGTAATATTTATAGATCCTTCTGATATTGAAATTAAAAGGCTTCTGAAACCTGTTTTCGAGAAGGAGCTTACAAGCTCCCCTAAATTATGCGAAAGTATAATTACACAAAGTGCAGAGCTTGAAAAACATTACGATCTCCAGGTAAAACCTAAGGTAATTAATATGTTTTTCCTTCACAACAACAATAGACTGCTGATAGAGCCCCGTGACGGAGGAAAATTTGCCTTAAAAAACTCGAAAAGAAGATTTGAAAACGATGAGCTGATGAATTTACTTGAAGAAAGTCCGGAGCTGTTCAGCCCGAATGTTGTTTTAAGGCCGGTTTGCCAGGATTACCTGCTTCCCACTGCAGCTTATATCGGTGGTCCGGGAGAAATTTCTTATTTTGCACAGCTTAAACCTGCATATAGGCATTATGATATTACGATGCCGGTGATATTTCCAAGAGTATCTGCCAGTATTGTTGAAAGCAAGATATCCAAATTCCTGAATAATTTTAATGTTAAGTTTGAAGATATTTTTCATCACAGTTTCCTTGTATCCAAAGTTGTGGATAAGCTTTCAGAAGTAAAAATTGAAGATGAAATAGGAAAATATACAGACGAAATTAACAAGATATTTTATGATATGAAAAATATGACTGTAAAAGTTGACCAGGCATTGCTTAATATTGTAGATAATATGAAAGAAAAGACCAAACAGAACTTAGAGCAGTTCAGGGGAAAACTGATAAATGCGCAGGCAAAAAAAAGCGAAACTACTACAACCCAGATTGATAAAGTAACAAATAATATTTATCCAAACCATAACCTGCAGGAGCGTGTAATAAACATATTATATTTCCTGAACAAATACGATGATTCATTCATAAAAAAGCTGTTTCATGAAACTGATGTTAATAATTTTAACCACCAGGTAATTGAAATGTAAGCCTTAAAATGAAAAACGAACAGGTAAGAAGAATTTTAATCATCAGGCTTTCTTCCATGGGAGATATTATTTTAACAGCTCCCCTTATAGATCTTGCAGCTAAAACATTTCCACTTGCCCGAATCGATTTCTGCACAAAAGAAAAATTCTCTTACCTGGTTAAATCCAACCCCAAAATACATAAAGTTATAAAAGCAGATAATGATCTGGAGTACTCTTCATTAAAAGAACTAAGATTGCTTATAAAAATGAGCAGTTATAATATGATAATTGATGCTCACAACAATCTCCGTTCTGTATATTTAAGGTTTTTGCAGGATGCAGAAGTCCTTAAGCTGAATAAACATTCAATAAAAAAATTCCTTTTAGTAAATTTTAAACTGAATTTGCTAAAAAATGCCAAACCCATCATAGAAAGGTATAAATCAATAATCAGCGGATTTGCATCACAGGCTGATATTAATAACAGGTCATTGCCTGAACTATTAACAAATCCAGTATCAGAGCGTTCGATCGATAAAATGCTGTTAAATCTTAATCTTTCAAAAGATACCAAATTAGTTTGCATTCCTGCAGTATCCGGTCACTTTACCAAAACTTACCCTGCAGAATATTTTGCTGAGATAATAAACCGGTTTCCCGAAGGAAATGCTGCCTTTTTTTTAACAGGCAGAGGTAATGACAGTGAAAATATCAGGAAAATTAAGGAGCTTACACCGGTTAAGAAAGTGTATGACCTGTGTGACAGGCTTGAAATAGACGATCTGATTTCTCTTATAAAACGATGTTCACTTGTAATTTGCGGGGATACCGGACCTATGCATATAGCCGAAGCATTTAATATTCCTGTATTTATGGCAGCTGGTTCAAGCGTAAAGGAATTCGGTTTTTACCCGCAGAATGAAAAGGCTGTTGTTCTGGAAAACAACGAATTAAAATGCAGACCATGCTCGCATTACGGCAGAGCCAAATGCCCTAAAGGGCATTTTAAATGCATGATGGAAATCACTCCCGATAATATTTTACCAGCAATATCTCAACTGTTTAATAAAGGTATTTCTTCCTGACATTTATGACAATCTGACCGAAACAATATATTTCACTCTATTTCAAAATCACTGTAAATCAGGTAAATAATACTTGGTATAGAAATTGTATATAATTTTAGTAATTATATCTGGGGGTATATTATGTCCAAATCACACAACACAAACCGTGCAACAATTATTTTAAGACCATCAGTTCAAAGGACTGACATAAGCAAACAGGATGTAAAGCTGATAGCAGAAGAAAAAAGGTATCATGTAAAAATGAAGACCAATAAGCTTGAAAAAAGGAAAGAAGCTGAATTTAAGGAAGAGGAATCCAAATCCGGCGAAAACAAAACTGAAACAGTGAATGTTCTGAAAAAAGATATTACTTCAGAAAATAAAACACTGGAAGAAAAAAACGATAAAAATGAAGCTGAAGAACTTAAAGAATCATATGAAATGGAAAACCGCAAAGCAGTGGACGGTACCGCCGACGATATAAATAATCTTGGCGGTCACCTGAATAAACGAACTACTTTCTGAACAGTTCATATTTACTTCAGCAGAATCATTTTCCGGTATCCTATAAAATTTCCTGATCTTAAAGTATAAAAATA
>LLZO01000142.1 GCA_001567545.1 Candidatus Tepidiaquacellales bacterium OLB5 | reverse complement strand
GTGAATTTCCCGGTCCTATAAAAAAGCCGGTTTCCAGCTCAAAATCAAGCAGTTTAGTCGGTCCAAATACCGGATTATCAGAATTTGCCGGTTTAGTTTGTCCTTTGGGTCTGGTTATATTTGTTCCGCTTACAATAATAGAGCTTGCCCTGCCATGATAACCGATCGGTATATGAAGCCAATTAGGCATGAGAGCATTATCTTTTCCGCGGAACATTATACCAACATTGGTTGCATGTTCGCGTGATGAGTAAAAATCGGTATAATCACCTATTTCTGCAGGCAGGCACATAACAACATCATTTACAGGAATAAGGGATATTTTCTGAAGATCCTTATCATCACGAAATACCGGATTATCTTCACTTAACACCGATTGCAGAACAGTTCTAACCTGTTTCCAGGCATCTCGTCCAAGAGCCATAAATGAATTAAGGCTGGGCAATGAAAAAATTTTTTTTATCCCCCAGCTGTGTTTTCCTGAAGTATCCTTTTTCTTCAAGCACACTCAGGTCTAATACATAATCGCCTATAGCCGTTCCGCAGACCGGCTGGCTGCCCACTTTTAGCTTAAATACACCGTAAGGCAGATTTTGTATCGGAAAATCAGAATCAGGCTTAACATCAATAAAAGATTTCATTTATAGTTTAAGATGATATTTAAAATTAAAATAACTCCATTGTTTTCAGGTCATCAACCGGCTCATTAAAGCTGCAGCTCCCGTAAGAAAGCATGAATTTTTCGCGGGCAGATATGATTTCAGAATTGGTGATTTCTGTATCATTCCAGATAAAACCGTTTTCATTAAAAATAAATTCATACGGGTCTTCATCAGTAAGTACTTCGATAATTTCTGATTCATCAAGTCCGCTTGTATAAGCAAGTATTCCTGCTGCAAATACATTCATAAATCCGTGCATAACAGAATTTACCTCATTATTAAAATGCCTGATTGGGTGATGAAGTCCTGCAGTACATTTCATCGGTACATTAAATTCGCAGCAGGTCATAATAGCAAAAGCTATTACCTCCGGTTTGGGAAATGCAGAAGGTTCGATACCGCCTGTTCTAAGCTTATAACCGCAGCTTTTTTTAATACTGGCTATAGTTTCCACTGTCCTGATAATTTCCTGTTCATAATTTTCTGTCAGGTTAACTTCAAAGAATACCGGAATTTCTTTACCCATTACGGCTTCAATTTTAACGGATATCAAAAGCATAAGATCAAGCAGTTCATCATTATTTTCATTTCTGAAAATTTCTGAAGGCAGCCTCACTTCAAATGCATCAAAAGATACAGAATTCCCGAAAGATGAGAAGAAATTACCGGCAAGCTCAAGGTCTTCTTCAAAATTTTTTCTTAATTCTGCAATGCTGTTTCCGCCGGAACCAAGCACAGAAAGAGGGACTTTGTCATCTATAGTCATATTTTCAAGAAGTTCCCCGAGAGAAAATAGCTTTTTTGCAGGAATGATAAATTTACCGAGCATCCATTTATATTCACCCTGCATATAAAAAATATGGTTATGAAATGCCTGGGCTAGCTCTAAACTTGCAGGCGGAAAAAGTCCGGCATAATCGATTATACCGGCAGTAAAATTCCTTAAACTTTTAACCGGTTTTATATGATTGGTTGACATTTCGTGATTATTGATACAAAAGTATCTGATAATATACTATTATAAATATAAAATATTTTCAAACATAACCAATTATCATAATAAATGAAATTGAGTAAACAATCAGTTAATGACAGCAATTGAAAATGTATTTTAAAAATACAAATTCAAAAGAAATATTATAAAAGATATTTTTTTCTAGGTATAGGTTTTGAGTGTTTTATTTTTCACAGGATTAGTATATTTTTATCTCAGAAAAAACTTCATAAAATTTTATTGCTGGATCTGATTAATTATGAAAGGTAAATATATCTATCACCCGGTTAAAAATTTTGGGATAAATTCTTTTAGAATTAAAACATTATTAATATTTATATTAGTATTAAATACCGGTTTAATTTACCCACAGCATCAAATACCCCGGATATCAATTACTATAGATGATCCGACAGCAGATTCTGCTGATGTGTTAAGCTGGCATCAGAAAAACGGGAAATTGCTGAAAACGCTGCAAAAATATAATATTAAGGCGGCTTTGTTTGTATGCGGAAAAAGAATTAACAGTATAGATGGTTTTAAGCTGCTTGATGAATGGAATAACAGCGGACATATGATCTGCAATCATTCGTATTCACACAGCTACTTTCATTCAAAAAAAATTAATGCTGAAATTTTTAAAAATGATTTTCTGAAATGTGATTCAATTATAAAAAAATACTCAGGATATACAAAATTATTCCGGTTTCCATATTTAAAAGAAGGTGATACAAAAGAAAAACGTGATGAATTCAGGCAATTTTTATTTAACACTGGTTACCGGAACGGGTCTGTAACAATTGATGCTTCTGATTGGTATGTTAGCTCCAGAATGTGTGATACTTTAAACATTAACAAAGATTTTGATATCACCCCATTTAAGCAATATTACATCGAACATATTTATAGCAGGGCATTATTTTATGATTCACTTGCATTTCAGTTAACAGGCAGAAAAATCAACCATACATTACTGCTTCATTATAATGTGTTAAATGCTATGTTCCTCGATGACCTTATTGTGCATTTCATATCAAAAGGATGGGAAATTATAAATGCTGATGATGCATTCAGTGATGAAATTTTCAGCAGTCAGCCTGATATCCTGCCTGCAGGCGAAAGCCTGGTATGGGCACTGGCAAAAGAAACAGGAAAATTTGATAATATTTTAAGATACCCCGGCGAAGATAGTTTTTATGAAGAAACGGGACTGAATGAGTTCCTGTTCAATTATTATTCTAAAAAAAACATTAATAACAGCAGAAAAAAATAATAATGGCAGATAAAAGCAGGATAACAAAAAAATATTCTAACGGCGAAATTACCATAGTATGGAAACCTTATCTTTGCATTCATTCCCAAAAATGTTTTACAGGGCTGCCTGAGGTATTTGATCCTGCAAAACGCCCCTGGATCAATGCATCAGGTGCCGAAACAAAAAAAATAATCAGCCAGGTCGAACAATGTCCCTCTAAAGCTTTAAGTTTTTTTAAGAATTCCGAAGGTGAAAATCAGTTTTCCGGAGACTCTGAAACTGAAACAGTTATTGAAGCAAAACCAAACGGACCGCTTTTTGTTTATGGAAATATTTTAATCAAAAAACCTGACGGTTCGGAAGAAGACCGGAAAAATGTAACTGTTTTCTGCCGGTGCGGCAATTCTAATAATAAACCGTTCTGCGATGGTTCTCATTTAAAAGCAGGATTTAAAGGATAGATCTATGTATTCTTATAATACACTTTCAGAAGCACTTAACGACCTAGTGAACAGAGGTTATACACACAATTTTAATATTGAGCGTGATTGTATTATATGCAAAAATATTGAACTGAAGCTGAATCCCGATGATTTTGTAATTTCTGAATATTACAGATTTGAAGGAGAGTCAAATCCCGATGATTCGGAGATTGTTTATGCAATTACATCAAATAACGGGATCAAAGGAACACTTGTAAATGCATACGGTATTTACAGCGATGAAATATCTGATGAGCTGATAAGTAAGCTAAAAATTGAAAATTCTAAATAGCTGTTAATATAGATTTTAAAATTGATATTCCGTTTTTTTGCAATTATTAAGAAGCAAAACTGAAACCTTTACCCTTACATTTGTATCTAAATTAACTATATATTTGCATTCATCCATTTTTGTAATTTAAAGTTACATTTACCAATTCCATGAAATATAAAATATTCTTTATTTCAGTCCTCTCAATTCTCATTTTTTCATCTGATTTATTTACACAAAATACCACAGGAACAATTGAAGGGATTGTTCTGGATAAAAATAATGGCACACCTATTGAATCTGCAGATGTTACTCTTCTGAATGCAGCTGATTCTTCCGTATATAAAGGCTCAACTACCGGCAAAGACGGTAAATTTAAATTTCAGGAAATTCCTTACGGAAAGTATTCACTGCGTTCAAACTTTGTTGGCTACAGCACTGTAAATGTTAAAGGAATTATATTAAATTCTGCAAACAATAAAATTGTTTTAGATCCTGTAAAGTTAAGTTCAGGCTCTGTAACTACCGAAGAAATTGTAGTTGAAACAGAAAAAAGTGCAATCCAGTTTGAAGGTGATAAAAAAGTATTTAATGTTTCCCAAAATCCTATGAACCAAAGCGGTTCATTGATTGAGCTGCTTAAAAATATTCCCTCTGTTTCAGTTGATGCGGACGGTAATGTAAGCCTTAGGGGAAATACAAATGTAAAAATAACTGTTGACGGCAGACCATTCGGTCTTGACGGGCAGAACCGCTCTCAGCTTCTTGAACAGATCCCTGCAAACCAGATAGAAAGTGTTGAGCTGGTTACAAATCCGTCATCTAAATATGAAGCTGAAGGAGTATCCGGCATAATTAATATTGTTACAAAAAAAACAAAAGTATTCGGGTATAACGGGAACCTGTCACTGAATGCAGGCTCCAGGGATAAATATAACGGTTCATTAAACCTAAACCTGAAAAATAACAACACACAATTCTTTACAAATTACAGTTACAGTTTAAACAATTTTATTTTAACAGGCGGTACTAACCGCACAAATAATCAAAGTACAACAGAAAACCTCTTCACGCAGATATATGACGGAAATTCAAGGATAAAATCACATTTTGTCAAAGGCGGGCTGGATTATTTTATAAACCAGCAGAATACCCTGGGATTTTCGGTAACATATCAGAATTCTGAAAGAAGCCGGGGCGAAATTACGGATTCCCGTTCATTTGATATTAATAATTTGCTGACTTCATCCACCCTGATAGACTATAATTTATCTGCAAAAAACAATACATTTGATCTTGCGGTAAATCATATTTTCAAATTTAAAAATCCGAAGCAAACACTTACAACCGATGCAATTTATTCACAGAATAATAATGAAGATAACGGGTTTACCCGGGAAAATTATTTATCACCTACCGGACAAAACCCGGGACAAATAATGGAATACAGCAGAATAAAGGATAAAGACTTTTCTTTACAATCAGATTATATCCATCCATTCACAGAAAATACAAAAGTTGAAGCAGGCTATAAAATAAGGATGAGGGATAAGAAAAACGATTATTCAAACCGGTACTTTGACTATACAACTAACCAGTATGAAACAAATTCAAACCTGACCAATAACTTTGAATACAGGGATATAGTTAGCGCAGCATACCTCCAGTTTTCAAGCACAGAAGGAATATTCAGTTACACTGCAGGCACAAGGGTTGAACATACCGGCACCAAAAGCCTGCTTGTAATGAATAATTCCGAGACAAAAAAAAGCTATGTTGACCTGTTCCCTTCTGCAAATATATCTGCAAAGCTCAGCAAATCAACTGAAATGCAGGTAAGCTACAGCAGGAGGATTAGAAGGCCGGGAATGTGGGAATTGAATCCTTTTGTTAATGCATCTGATCCTAACAATTATTTTTCCGGAAACCCGGGTTTAAAGCCTGAATATACTGATTCATACGAATTAAGCCTTATCCAGTTTTTACCGGGCACAAGCTTAACTCCTTCACTTTTCTACCGGCATACAAAAGATCTGATTTCCAGGACCAGGGTTTATATTGACAGCAACACAACATTAACATCTTTTGCAAACTACAATACATCAAAATCATACGGGGCTGAACTTATATTCAATTCTCAGCCTGTATCTTTCTGGAACCTGAACGGCAGTATAAGTTATTACAAAACAGAAATTGATGCTTCAAATATTTCCTCTGCTTACGTAAACGAAGGCAGCACCTGGAGCGGCAGGATTTCTTCATCATTATATCTTCCTCTGCAGTTCAGCCTACAGTTAAATTATTTTTATTCCGGTGATATACTCGCAGCGCAGGCTACTGTTGAGCCTTTCAGCTCGTTTGATGCATCTCTTAAAAAAGAGCTGTTTGGCGGAAGGCTTACCACAACATTAAGAGTAAGCGATGTTTTCAATACTCTTAAATTCAAAGTTAATATCAACAATGATGTGTCATACAGGGAACAGTTTGAAAGAAAAAGAGATACCCGGGTCATTACATTCGGACTTTCTTATAAATTCGGTGAAGCAGATAAAAACCAGCAAAGAAGAAGAAGAGACAGCAACCGCGAAAACCAGGGCAATGACGGATTTGGTTTTTAAACAGCATTAAGCTTAAATAAATATTTTCAAAAGTTTTTTAATGCCGCAATTATTGCGGCATTTTTATTTCATTACAAATTAAACAATAAGCATTATTTTTGCAGCAATGAAGACTTTGATAATATCACCTGATGAAGCTAGGTATCTTGCTTTAATAAACCAGGGACTTGATAATTACAGGCAGCACAAAACAAAAAAAGATCTGCTTAATATTATTACAAAGCTTGGTTATGTTCAGATAGACACGATCTCTATTATTGAACGGGCTCACAAACATATATTATGGACAAGATTTCCGGGGTACAGAAATGATATGCTTGATGAGCTTATTGATAAAGATAAAAAAGTATTTGAGTTCTGGGACCACGCTGCCGCCTATTTGCCTATGAAGTTTTACAGGTTTTCTTTACCAAGGAAAAAAATGTATGCTGAAAAATATAAAACATGGGAAAAAAAGAACAAAAAACTGCTGAAATATATTCTTGAACGAATTAGTGCTGAAGGACCGCTGCAATCAAGGGATTTTGATGATCCCAAAAAGCGCGGGTTGTGGTGGGACTGGAAACCTGCAAAGGAGGGGCTTGAATTCCTTTTTCATACCGGCAGGTTAATAGCCAGAGCAAGAAAAAATTTTCAGAAAGTATATGACCTGCCTGAAAGATTTCTGACCGCCGCTGTTAATACAGAAATGCCCTCATACGAAGAACTTGCAGAACATTTGATAATGAAATCAATTACTTCAGGCGGAATTACAGCAGAAAATGAATTTACCTACCTGAGGTATCATAACCGGAACATAACAAAAAAAGTACTGATTGATTTAACAGAAAATAGTAAAATAATCCCTGTAAAGATCAGCAATGATGAAAAAACTATATATTACTCAACCACAAAAATTCTAAATAAATTAAATAACGCCTTTAAATTCAGCAATGATGTATATATATTATCTCCTTTCGATAACCTTGTAATTCAGCGGGGAAGGCTGAAAAAAATATTCGGGTATGATTATGTGATTGAATGTTATTTGCCTGCTCATAAAAGGAAATTTGGTTATTTCTGTTTGCCGGTTTTGTACGGTGATAAGATCGCCGGAAAAATTGATACCAGGGCAGACAGGAAAACCGGCGAGCTTACTGTGATAAATGAATTCTGGGAAACAGGGGTTAAGACTAATAAAGATTTCAGAAATATATACTTAAATAAGTTAAATGAACTGGCACTATTTGCCGGCTGTTATATTGTAAAATATAACAGTAAATAACAATATTTACCCTTTTATACTTAATTTTACATAATTTTACAGTTATTTGAATCATTAAAGGATATATTTGTGTTAAAGTAAAAAGATAAAATGGGTAAAATAAATTAATTAATATGAAATTTTTAAAATATACTGCATTAAGAATTTACCTTATAATTGTGATTTTTCTGTTACTTGGTGCATTATCCGGAATACTTCAGGCACAGGATAACACCGGTAACATTTATGGATCTGTTACTGATAAATCAAGCGGTGCCCCGGTAGAAGGTGCAGATATTACATTAAACAGGATTAAAGATTCATCATTAGTTAAAGGAACTCAAACTGATGCTTCCGGAAAATTTATACTTAAAGATGTCCCTTTCGGCAGATATTATATTAAGGCTAATTTAGTTGGTTACAATACCTCAGTAATAAGCGGTGTAAATATTAACCCAAACATCTTAACAGTTAACCTGGATCCAATAAATCTTTCAACCGGGAATACTACAACTGATGAAATTATTGTAGAAAGTGAAAAAAGCCAGATAGAATTCAGACCTGATAAAAAAGTTTTCAATATCGGGAAAAATATTACAACACAGGGAAGCAGCGTAATTGACCTGTTAAAAGAAATACCTTCAGTAACTGTGGACCAGGATAATAATATCAGTCTCCGGGGTTCTGAAGGGGTAAAAATAATGTTAGACGGCAGGCCTTCCGGTCTTGACGGTTCAAACCGGGGTGATATGCTTGCACAGATTCCTGCAACACAGGTTGAAAGCATTGAGCTTATAACAAATCCTTCGGCTAAATATGAAGCAGAAGGTTCATCCGGTATTATCAATATAGTTTTAAAGAAGACTGAAAATACAGGACTGGGTTATAACGGAACACTTGGTTTAAATTTTGGAACAGGTGATAAATATAACGGGCAGATGAGCTTTACACTGAAGAATAAAAAATTCAATCTTTTCGGAAGTTATGGGTACAACTCTAACCAGATGAAATCAGGCGGTTTGAACGAAAGGTATAATTACATCAATTCAGAATCATATTTTACTAAAGAAACCAGCTCAGGAAAAAGAAGAATGCAGGGGCATATGCTGAAGCTTGGACTTGATTTATATCTTGACCAGATGAATACTTTGGGATTTTCGGTTAACTACAGGAATTCAAAAAGAAGCAGGAATGATATTGCCAATGACCTGGTTTACGGGCAGGATGGTGCTATAACGTCACAGTTCTATAATACAACATTTTCTGATGATAAAGGAAATAACATTGATCTGGCGCTGAATTATATGCTGAAATTTAAGACCCCGCAGCAGGTATTTACAGCAGATATTTCATATTCATCAGATATAGATGATGATTTCACAAATACATTTGAAACATACATAACCCCAATAGTACCTGAACCTGAAAACAGGAATGAAACAACAAAAGAAAATGATAAAGCGTTGATAGGTGAGCTTAACTATACACATCCTTTCAGCAAAGATGCAAAACTTGAAACAGGCTACAGGGGAAGTTATAAAAAACGAGATATTGATTTTATTTCTGAACTTTTTGATTATACAGCAAATAGTTATATAATAGATAATAATACTTCAAATAATTTCATTTACAAAGAACAGATACATGCACTTTATGCAATTTATACCAATAAAATTGGTGATTTCGGTTTTTCTCTTGGTACAAGGGTAGAGCAGACAATTATTAATGGCGAGCTTAGAAACAACAACCAAACCTTTGAGAAAAGCTACATAGATTTGTTTCCAAGTGTAAGCGTTTCACAAAAGCTTAGTAAAACCAGCGAACTACAGCTAAGTTATTCCAGAAGAGTAAACAGACCCAGGTTCAGACAGCTTAACCCGTTTGCATCGATTTCTATGATGGGTGGAACAAACAATTTAATGCAGGGTAATCCTGAACTTAATCCTGAATTTACAAATTCATTTGAATTAAGTTATATACATTATTTTCCGTTTGCAACTGTAACGCCGGTTTTATTTTTCAGGCAAACTACAGACGAAATTGCAAGGACAAGATCATTGATTGACAGTATAACTACATTAACCACATTTGTAAACTATAATAAGTCAAAATCATACGGCGGTGAGCTTATTTTAAATACTCAGCCTGTAAAATTCTGGACCCTTAACGGAACATTCAGTTATTATAAAACCGAAGTTGATGCTACAAATATCGGAAGCGGGCTTATAAACAGCAGTTATGTATGGTCAACAAGAGCAAGCTCTACATTTACATTACCGGCTGATCTCAGCCTTCAGCTTTCATATTTTCACAGAGGTAAAAATGTAACTGCACAGGGTTCATTTGACCCGTTTTCTATGTTTGATGCTGCATTAAAAAAAGATTTCTTTGATAAAAGATTAAGCCTAACCTTCAGGGTAAGTGATGTATTTGAAACAGCAAAATTTAAAGCTAATATTACCGGTACCGGATTCAGTGAAACTTTCGAAAGAACTCATGATCAGCGTAATTTTTTCCTGAATTTAAGTTACAGGTTCGGGCAGCCTGAAAAAAAAGGAATGGATAAAGGAAAGAAAAGAAATAATGATAACAACAATGATGCTGATGACGGAATGGATTTTTAAAAACACGGTTTAAAGTATTTAAAGCTGCTTAATTTTTTTAAGCAGCTTTTTTTTATCTTTAATTCAAGAATATAAAAATATAAATCTCATATTTTTTTATGATTTTTCTCTGTCACTGAAATTTGTATTTTAATAACGCTGAAATAAAGCTATTTTGCAGTGTTTCGAATAATATATAACAATTCATTTATGAAAGCAGGATTAATATGAATCTTCTTGAATTGATCTACAATAAGCCGGAACTGATAATCAATGATTCAACAAGCAACCTTATGAGGGTCAACTTACCTCACTACAACAAATTCAGAAAAGAAGATATTGAAAAGAACTTTTCCAACCTCTTGCTCGCATTCACAAAATGTATCGAAAACAATTCGGCAGATGAAATGATAAGCTACATGGATCTTATTCTGAACGAAAGGTTTGCAAAAGGTTTTCAAATTGAAGAAGTAGAAATTGCTTTAAATATATTCGAAGAATCGATCTGGAAGAATATATACAAGAACGTTGATGAAGATAAACAATATTCAGCTATGAAGCTTGCATTATGTATATTAAGCAAAGCAAAAGAAGAGCTTTTGAATGATTACGCAATGATGAGCAAGTGTTAACAAAAAATTTATCAGTACGGCAAAAAAGGCTGCTATATTAAGCAGCCTTTCTTTTTTTAATAAAATCCGGAATTCATTATTTAATCCATTTCATTAATCATAACATTAGTTTATTTTTGCAGTCAATTGCAAACTAAATTAAATATATGAATCATTTTTATATCAAAGATAACCGTCTGTATGCAGAAAATTTCCTGGTAGAAGATCTTGCAAAGGAATTCGGAACACCGTTGTATATTTACAGCAAGAACCAGATATTAAGGAATTACAGGGAAATTAACCAGCCGCTTGTAAACAGCAAGCTGGATTTCATAAATTGTTATGCAATTAAGGCAAATTCCAATCCGGAAATACTTAAGCTTCTGGCAGAAGAAGGCGCAGGGGCTGAAATAGCTTCCGGAGGCGAGCTTTACCTTGCATTAAAATTCGGTTACCTGAGAAATAAAATAACTTTTACCGGTGTTGGCAAGACCGATGAAGAAATAGAATATGCACTTCGTGAAAATATTTTCAACTTTACAGTTGAATCACTTCAGGAAATTAAGGTAATTTCTGAAATTGCACACAAGCTTGGTGTTATTGCCAGAATATCCATCAGGGTTAATCCGGATATTGATGCTAAAACTCACCCCTATATAACCACGGGAATGAAAGAAAATAAGTTTGGTATAGACAGCAAAGATATTTTGGATGTATTTAAAACTGCCAACAGCCTTCCCAATATTGATGTAATAGGGCTACATTCGCATATCGGCTCACAGATAACAGAGGTAAATCCGTATATCGAAGCAGTAAAATATCTCGGTGATCTGATAACATCTGTAGAAAAGCTTGGAATAAACATCCGTTACCTTAACTTCGGCGGAGGTTTCGGAGTTCAGTACAAAAATATTTTAACTCACAGGTATATTCCAACAGAGCCTGATGAAACTGACCGGTATTCACCTTTAGGCGAGCATGTTGAATCTGTGATAAAACTGCTTTCAGGCTACAATAAAAAACTGATAATCGAACCCGGCAGATCGCTGGTTGCCAATGCAGGAATACTAGCCGGAAAAGTATTATATACTAAGCAGGGAGAGCTAAAAAAATTCATTATTACCGATACCGGCATGAATGACCTGATGAGGCCATGCCTGTACCAGGCATACCACCAGGTGGTACCGCTAAATTTAAAAGATACAGGGTTTGAAACTGTTGATATTGTAGGCCCTGTTTGCGAAACATCAGATTTTCTGGCAGCTAAACGAAGCATACAGAAAATGGAGCGAGGCGACAGGTTTGCAGTAATGACTACTGGCGCATATGGTTACTCGCTTTCATCCAACTATAATGCAAGGCTTAGACCTGCTGAAGTGCTTGTTGACGGGGATAAGTATTATCTTATCCGTGAAAGAGAAAAAGTTGAAGAATTACATTATTAATTAAATCCTTAGCTAAATGAGATCAGGCGAAGGAAAATATAAAGAGAACAAATTGAATTCTTTCGCAGCTATTATTTTCAGAATATTTCTGTTTGCAGTTATTCCGTCAGCAATATACACTCAGGATATTACCTTGGAATATATATTCAGGGATACCAACATTGTTAATCCTCGCCCTTCATTAAAATTCATCAGTCCTTTATCGCAAAAAATCTATTATTACGCCGATGAGGATTATAACGGCTCGCTTAGCCTGTTTGATATGAATTATGAAACAGGCGATGTCTTTAAATATTCCGATACAGGCGAAGCTGCATCAGAGTTCAGAATCCTTGAAAACGGAGATGCTTTGAATGTTATAAGCGGTGATGTATATATTTCCAAAAACTTCACATCAACCAGGACAAACAGCAGGGATATCAGGATAACTGAAACCGATGAATATGAATATTCACCCGAAATTAGGGGCAATTATATTTTTTACAGAAGGAAAGGTAATTATTACCTTCGTAAATTTGACAGCCTGGGGGTTAAAGGAAAAGAATTCAGGATAACAGGTGATGAATCTGATTCCGTTTCATACCAGATAGTCGATAAGACAGGTAATTACAAATATGAACCAGGCATTGAACTGAGATTATTTATTATTAAGTATAATAATAACTCCAAGAAAAAACTAGTTTTCCCTGATTACAACGATAAGTTTGTAAAGGCAGAAACTCAAAAGCGTGGTTTATCGAATGTTCAGCATTTTGAATATATTATCCGCTCTGCCGGAAAAGATTCACTTTATTCGGTGATTAAAGAAATTCAGCTTCCGGTGAATGAAAGATACTCTGTTTCATATGCGGGTTATTCACCAAACGGCAAAGAGCTTGTAATTGATGCTGAAAACATGACAAGAAATGAACGCAGAATTTTCATATATACTGCGGCCAGCGGAAATATTAATGAAATTTATTCCGAAACATACGACGGCTGGTTTGAAAGACATAATAATTATACTGTATTTGCTGATACTTCAAAATTAATTTTTGAATCTGAAATATCTGGATATAATAATTTATATACTTTAAATACCGATGGCACAGAATTTACAAAAATTGCAGGCGGCGATTATTTAATCCAGTATTCAGTATACAATAGCAGCAATAAAACAGTTTATTTTACTGCAAATCCGGATAAGCCCTATACTTATAATTTATTTTCTGTTGAGCTTACTGGCGGCAAAGTATCACAGCTTACCGATACTGACGGCGAACCTGATAATTTAAAATTATCGCCTGACGGCAGGAACTTATTTTATGAAAACTCTTATATAACCAGACCTTCAGAATTATTTGTGATGAACCTTGAAACTTATCAGGTTAAACAGCTTACAAATACTTCTTCTCCTGAATTTTTAAATACAGACTGGGTATTGCCGGAATTGATCACTTTCAATAATGATGAAGACGGCCAGAAAATATACGGGTTTGTATATAAACCGCGTGATTTTGATCC
>LLZO01000141.1 GCA_001567545.1 Candidatus Tepidiaquacellales bacterium OLB5 | reverse complement strand
ATAATTCAGGTTTGCAAGCTCTACAACTTCCCTTCCAAGCAGATCATTTACAATAATTTTTACGTTTGCATACTTTGGCAGATAAAACTCGATGTTTGTCATCGGGTTAAACGGGTTTGGATAGTTCTGGCTTAAGCTGAACTCTGCCGGCTGATTGTTGGTTTGTACACCTGTTAATACCTGGTATTGCAGGTATGATGAAGGAGCTGTAGTTCCCGGCGGATTCAATCCCCTGCCTCCCAGCGGGTATGTACCGACAAAATTTGCAAGTGAATCCTGTGCAGCAAAATAATACTCAACCAATGAACCCTGTGCCTGTCCGGGGATCGTAAATCTGAACGTATCAAGATTATTATAATTAAAATTCAAAGCATTAAAGCTTCCGCTGTTAACACGGTAATATAATCGCGGACCGTATGTTAGTTTTTTAAGCTTATACGGTGAAGTTATTACTACGCTTGCTGTTCTTGGTCCGGTATCACTTGAAGCTGTAATAGGGGTATGATTAAAGCTTATTGTATAATTCCAGGCAAATGTCATTAATGCTGCAAGCGATGCCTGCGTAAATTTAAGAAAATAGGGCATTTTGATATTTGCAAAATTATCGTTAATTGTATGGTAATACGGATGGAAATCGGTCATAAGCTCAATTCCGCAGAATGCATTATATCCGCGCTGCCAGAAATAATAATGATCGCTGCTTGACATATTTCCTACAGAAAATGTTATCTGCATTACAGGCTGGTAAACATTAAAGCTGTAATGGGCAAGCATTGAAAAATTATATGATGCAGAATTTGAATACATGTTCATTTTAAAATCATTGTTGCTGTCCCAGGCTATCATATCAAAATTAAGAACGCCTTTAATTGAATCTCCCCGGTTATAGCTGGAGTCTGCATAAGCCCTGCTGCCAATCAATCCCTGTTCCTCTTCATCGAATGCAACAAATATTATAGAGTAATCAAAGCTGAAAGGAGCAAGAAGCCGAGCTGCTTCCATTACAGCGCAGGTACCTGAAGCATTATCATCTGCTCCCGGAGCTAAAGAACCTGAAGGCATATTGTCATAATGTCCGCAGATAATATAATACTGATTGGGATATTTTGTCCCGATCTTGGTTGCAATAACATTCTGTCCGTTTGTTCTGTAATTCATGTACCTGGCAGTAAGCCCGTAGCTCTGGAATCTTTCAAAAATAAACTGCGCTGCTTTAGGGTTATGCACGGAATTTGAATGCCGCGAAAGAATTGTGTAAGGCACGCCTCCAATAACAGTGGCAACATCGCCGCTTAGCTCTCTGTTAAGCAATGAAAGAGATTGAGTTGTTACCAGGTTTGAAATAGAATCTATTCTGGGGCTGTAGCCAACCTGTGAATACAGGAATGAACAGGTAAGTATTAAACTTACAAATATTGTAATAATTTTCTTCATTGGAAAAATATATATAAAATTAATTAATAACGCGGGATGGACGAATGCGGCAAAATTAATCAAAGCAGTTACTCAAATATAAAACAGTAATTAAGGATTTTATATGATATATATCATTAAAATTATTGACTTAAAGCCCAAATGTTATTTTAAAAAATACAGCTATTTAAGCAGCACCATTTTTCTGGATTCAACAAAATCATCAGCTTCAATCCTGTAAAAATACACTCCGCTTGGGAAGTTTGATGCATCCCAATCAACTGAATAACTACCCGGCTGCATTTGCTCGTTTACAAGGGTTGTGATTTCTTTTCCAAGCAGGTCATATATTTTTAATATGACCCCCTCTTTGTCTCCCCCTTTCAGGGGGAGATTATGATGCGGAATGCTAAACCTTATTGTTGTAACAGGGTTGAACGGGTTTGGATAATTTTGGGATAAGCTGAATTTCTCCGGATTAATCCCGGTGTTTTGAGAGATAAATGTCAATCCCCCGTTTGTAGTTTTTAGTACCTTACCTGAATCACCGCAAATAAAACCGTTCATTGCATCTGCAAATGAAAATCCCTTCACGTCAAAATTCATTAAAGACATCATTTGCTGAAACGATGTACCGCCGTTGTTTGTAACAAATAACCTGCCTGTATAAGGCGAGTTACGGTCGGTACCCATAAACCAGCCCAAACTTTCATTTGCAAATCTGATATTCTGAACCCGCAGGTTATTTGGCAGGGTAACTTGAGACCAGTTTAAACCAAAGTTAGTAGTTCTGAGGAGAAGTGAAGAATCGCATCCGATAAATCCAAGTCCGGATGATCTGAGATATACCGATTCGATATACTTAGTCGAACCGGTTGAATAATTAATCCAGTTTGTCCCCCCGTTTGAAGTATATAACACTCCTTTAGTACCGCTTCCCCCTAAAGCTACAAATCCTGTATTGGCATCCGTGAAATAAATTTTCCCTGTTGATGTTCCTGTATACAATGTAGTCCATCCTGTACCGGAATTTTTTTGTACCTGCAAATTATAAGTTAAGTAAGTAACACCTCCGGTTTCAAATACGTCACCAACACCAAAACCAATTGAAAAGAAATACCCACCCCACGTTAACCCTTGATCTGTTGATTTTTGTACGGAATAAGAAGAAAAGCCACCAATCCCAGGACTAAAAATTTCTCTGTACCAGCTTGTGTTAGAAAAAATCCATAATTTTGTAAGCCCGCTTGAACCTTCGAACCAGCTATTGTTGCCACAGAACTGAATGTTCCAATTATTTCCGCCATTACTGGTAGTAAACAGCAGCGATGATTCTGCTGATATCATACCGCCGTTTAAAGGGTCGGTAAATGATATATGTTTTAAATTTGCTTTAGAACCTCCGAGATATTTTGTATTTGTATTTGGCAGTACATCATTACATCTGAAAATCCAGCCTTTTGCACCACAAACATATGCTGTAATTGAATCAACATGACTTATATCAAAATAAGTATTACCACTGAAAAGCTGGTTAGAGCACCAGGTATTCCAGTTCAATCCTCCGTTTGTGGTTCTGGAAACAGGCCCGTTTTTACCAAATATATAACCTGTATTTGAGTTAATAAATTTTAAACAATTATCATTACCCTGGATAAATAAATTAACACTATTCCATGAGTTTCCTCCATCAGTAGTTTTAAGCACTGTTGATGGCATTGCAGTAATATATCCGGTAAGTGAATTGATAAATGCTGCACTGAGCAGATTAGCCGTTCCTGCAGTCTGCATGGTCCAGTTAACACCGCAGTTGGTAGTCTTAAGCAGCTTTCCGCTATCCCCGCAGATAAATCCTTTCAATGAATCATAAAAATATACTCTTCTCAGGTTTGCCTCAGTAACAGGTGAAGACAGCCATCCTGTTATACCTGAAGTAGTTTTATATAATTCACCGTGATCTCCAACTGCAAATCCAGTATTTTGATTGATAAACGTAATTGATCTTAATGCATAACCATTATTAGTTGCTACTGAAGTCCACGATGCTCCACCGGTTGAAGTAAATAATATTATTCCGCCATCTCCGGCTAAATAACCTGTATTAACATCAAAAAAATGCATTGCAAATAGATCGTTTGTTGTGTTAGTCGGAATATTAATCCAGTTACCTGAACCTGAAATATTCTTCAGGAAAATTCCCTCAGAACCAATAACATAACCTGTATTTTGGTTGAAAAATTGTATTGCGTAGAAATCCGTTTGAGGATATGGATTACGGTAAAGCCAATCAGAATTCTGCGCGAAAAAAACGGATGGAAGAAAGAGACATATCAGAATCAAGTTATTCATAAGATTTATCCTTATTAATTATTAATATTTAAACTGATATTTCATCTAAGCGCAAATAAACTCATTTTATTTAAGTAAGATCATTTTTTTAGAATCAGTGAATGTTTCTGTTTCAATCCTGTAAAAATACACGCCGCTCGGATAGTTTGATGCATCCCAGTCAACACTATAACTTCCCGGCTGCATTTGCTGATTTACCAGAGAAGTTACTTCTCTTCCGAGCAAATCATAAACTGTAATTTTCACTAAACCGGATTTTGGAATATCAAACTTAATATTCGTAACCGGATTAAACGGATTTGGATAGTTTTGGGAAAGTGAATAATTATCGGGAATATTACCTCCTGTACTATTTATAAAAGTCAATCCGCCGTTTGTTGTTTTTAAAATTAAACCCTGTGATCCAACAGCCCAACCAGTTTGAGTATTAACAAAACATGAACTGTTTATTGTTTTATTTCCAGAATTATAAGATGTAACCCAATTGACACCACCATTGTCAGTTTTTATTATAGTTGGATATCCAGTTGCAAAACCAATCTCATTCCCTATAAATTCTAAATTCAATATCATTCCACCTGAAACACCGTTCAAATTATTTCCATTATTAGTGGTCTTGTAAATCCCCACATAACCGCTTAAAAAGCCGGTAGATTGATTAATAAAATACATAGAACTATTAAAAACAACATCAATAAAAACTGGAGAATCATAAACAATAGTCCAGTTCAAACCACTATTTGTAGTTCTTTTCACTTGACCTTGATAATGGCCAATTCCAGTAATCCAGCTACCTGCCATATATCCAATATTCTGATCAACAAAAAAAGCACATTGCATATGTACATTTGAATTTAAAACTGAAAATGTTACCCCTAAATCAGTAGACTTATATAAAGTGCCATCATTAGCAGATAAAATAAATATAATACCTGAAACATATGATATTCTATTTGTAAAATTTTCTATTTCAAATATTATGTGCCAATTTAGTCCACCATTTGTAGATTTGTAAACCCCACCCTGCCTGGAACATGCAATAGCATTGTTAACATCAATATATTTAATGCAATTCAACCAAATATATGGCAAACTGTCCAGCTTTATCCAGTTTATCCCTCCATTATACGTTTTTAAAACAACATTATTAGTACCGACAATTATTCCCGTATTTTCATTAATAAACGATACTCCGTATAAATCAATTAAAGTATTTGATTCCTGGACATGCCAGCTACTTTGTGAATACAATAATGACATTGAAAAAAATAACAAAGTAATAATATATTTCATAATACTAATATTAATATTTTTATAGATTAAGATACCTATTATTAAACTGTACAAATATTTTATTTTACCAAAACCATTTTCTTAGATTCTGTAAATTCTTCTGATATCAGTTTATAAAAATACACCCCGCTTGGGTAGTTTGATGCATCCCAATCCACACTGTAACTTCCCGGCTGCATTTGCTGGTTAATGAGGGTTGTGATTTCTTTACCAAGCAGGTCGTAAATAATAAGCTTAACAAACACACCCCGTCCGGCAGAGCCGGACACCCCTCTCGAGAGGGGAATACTAAATTTAATATTCGTAACCGGGTTGAACGGATTTGGATAGTTTTGAGAGAGTGAATATTTCACAGGTAAATTGCTTCCGGTAATATTTACAAATGTCAGCCCGCCGTCGGTTGTTCTGAACAGTACACTATCACCACCTATAAATCCGTTTAACGGATCGATGAACTGAACAGTATTGATATTTCTGACAGGGTCAGAAACATCATGGAGCGACCAAACTGAACCCCCGTTAGAGCTGAATGCAAGCCTGTTATCATTTGTAACGGCATAGCCATGATATATATCAAAAAAGAATATTGACTTAAAAGTACTTATACCCTGGTCGAGAACTGTTTCCCATGAATTTCCATAATCAGTGGTTTTACTTATTAAACCTGAATCTCTCAGAATAAAACCGTTTCCATCGCCAAGCATAACAGCCTGTCTGATACGTTTAGTTAAACCAAGCGGATGTTCAGTCCAGTTTGTCCCGCCGTTAGTTGTTCTTGCATAAAAATTCTGGTATGTACCGTTAACATAACCTGCAGCTATTCCGGTATTAACATTGGCAAATGCAATATTTGATACGAACTGGCTTACATTAAATGTATATTGGGTAATCCAGTTGCTGCCGGCATCAGCGCGGTAGATCTGGGGACTGGTTGAGTTAAATCTTCCGAGTGCATAAACTGTATTTTCTACAGCTTCAATATCGATTGCAGTTTGATAAGTACCGCCGCCGATCAACCCGTAAAATGAATTACCGCCGTCACTTGACCTGTAGACCAGTTGTGAAAAAGTAAAAGGACCGCTGTTATCTGCAATAACTGCACCGTTTGAATAGCTGCTGAATTTAACTTTCCTGAACGAAGTGAAAGTCGGCTCAAACCAGTTGTTTGAACCAAGGGAATGTATCTTCCATTTATTACCGCAGTTTGATGTAGTAAGAACAAAATTACTGTTCACAGAAACCCCGCCTGCTAAACTGTAAAACCAAAATTTACTGAAATTCATTTCCAAACCGCCGATATGTTTAACAGTTGAAAAAGAATTATCGGTTCTTAGTATATGCCCGTTCTTTCCGCATATAAAGAATTTATTGGTATCAATATTGTCAAAATCATTCCATGGAGACTGGTATACATTTTCCGGTCCCGGATAGTTCCAGTTAACACCGCCGTTCATGGTTTTATAAACCGGACCGCCGTAAGTAAGCACATAACCTGTAGTGCTGTTTATAAATTTTATCCGCTTTCCCTGCCCCTGTATCCCGGAGCTAAAAAACCAGTTAACTCCCCCGTTTGTAGTACGGTATATCCATGGTTCAATTACTGCGTTTCCCTCTGAAAGACTAGTAAAATGAATATCCTTTGCATAAAAATTATAACCATTATCAAAATATTTATACCTGTTCCATAACGAACCGGAATTGGTGGTTTTTAAAATCACAACACTGTCTCCGCAAACAAACCAGTTATTTGCATCAATAAACTGAATCCTGTTCAGGTCAAATCCGGCAATAACCTGCTTTGACCAGCTTAAGCCGCCATTAGTTGTTCTAAGCAGTTCACCGCCTGCTGCGCAGGCAAAAAAGTAGTTGAATGACAACTGAGACATCGAGTTTATCCGGTTAGTTGTTCCGGAATTCCTTCTTATCCAGCTTTCTCCCCTGTTCGTAGTAAATAAAATCAGGCCGCTGTCTCCGCAGGCAAAACCATTTGTTTCTGAAATAAAAAAGAATGACCGGACTGTTAAATCTGAAGAGGTTTTTATTGTGTACCAGCTTAAACCGGAATCAGTAGTTTTTAATATAATACCGCCGGAAGAAGAAACAATTCCGGTACTGTTATCAAAAAACTTTATCGCATTAAATTCCAGATTTGGATAAACTGTTTGAGGTATCCAGGTTGACTGTGTACAAAGGATGGATGGAAGTAAAAATATAAAAAGCATTATTGCTTTCATTTTAATACTCCTTTTTGGGTTACTCAAATATAACTAATAATGTAAGTAATTATTCTTAATTTATTTGCACACCATTTAAAAATTGCAATTTTTAAGCATTTCAGTTATTTTTGTTAATCATAAAATTTTAATTACGGGCCATGCAAATAATTGACTGGATCATCATTGCATTATATTTTGTCATCAGCCTTTTAATAGGTTTGTATTATTACCGCAAAGCAAGCGGGAATACGGAAGATTTTTTCCTGAGCGGCAGAAAACTGCCATGGTGGCTTGCCGGTTTGAGCATGGTTGCTACTACTTTTGCAGCAGATACTCCGCTTGCTGTTGCAGAGCTTGTAGGACAAAACGGAATTGCAGGCAACTGGCTCTGGTGGAATATGCTGATCGGCGGAATGCTTACAGTATTTTTCTTTGCCAAACTTTGGCGCAGGGCAGGAATATTAACCGATGTTGAATTCATTGAACTCAGATATTCAGGCACATCTGCTTCTTTTCTCAGGGGATTTAAAGCAATATACCTGGGTATTTTTATGAACTGCATAATTATGGGCTGGGTTAACCTGGCAATGGGAAAAATACTTTTAGGTATGTTCCCGGAATATGTAAATAACGGGAATGTGATTTATTTCCTTGCGGGCTGTATGTTCATCACTGCAGTATACTCCGCAATTTCAGGTTTATGGGGGGTTGCTGTTACCGATGCTTTCCAGTTCATACTGGCAATGACAGGTTGTATTATACTTGCAATTATAGTAGTAAATTCACCGCAGATAGGCGGAATAACAGGTTTGCAGGAAAAACTCCCTGACTGGGCTTTAAGATTTACTCCGCAAATAGGAGGTGAAACGGGAACTTCAACCGGCACCGGAGGCATTTTAATGATGACAGTATCAACATTCCTGGCTTTTATTGGTATTCAATGGTGGGCTAGCTGGTATCCAGGCGCGGAACCGGGTGGCGGTGGTTATATAGCGCAAAGGATAATGTCCGCCAAAGACGAGAAAAACTCACTACTTGCAACGTTATTCTTTCAAGTAGCCCACTATTGTATAAGGCCGTGGCCATGGATCCTTGTCGGACTTTCCGCAATTGTTCTGTACCCAGAGCTATCTATGGCAGATAAAGGATTAGGTTATGTAAAAGCTATGAATGACTTCCTGCCTGCCGGGTTAAAAGGATTGCTTCTTGCAGCTTTTCTTGCTGCATATATGTCAACAATTGCAACCCATCTTAACTGGGGTACCTCTTATTTTGTAAATGATTTTTACAAAAGGTTCATATCAAAAGGCAAATCAGAAAAAAGTTATGTAACAGTATCCAGAATTGCCACTATCATATTTATGGTAATTTCTGTTTTTGTTACAATGTTCATGACTACAATTTCAGGCGTATGGGCATTTGTTATCGAGTGCGGCGCGGGGCTTGGATTGATCCTGATCTTAAGATGGTACTGGTGGCGTATAAATGCAGTATCAGAAATAGTGGCAACAATTACACCATTTATTGTTTATGCAATTCTGTACTTCGGCGATTTCGGCATTAAGTTCCCCGAAACATTATTTATAATAGTACCTGTAACAACCATATCCTGGTTAGTAACAGTTTTCATTACCAAACCGGTAACTGATGATAAGCTTTCAATTTTTTATATGCGTGTTCATCCGGGCGGATTTGGCTGGAAAAAATATGCTGCAAAACACCCGCACATAAAAGCTGACCGCGGTTATGCTGTACTTTTCATTGACTGGGTTCTGGGAATAACACTGGTTTATATGTACCTCTTCGGTATAGGGAAAATAATATTGGGTAATTTCGGCGCTGGAATTATTTATCTGGTACTTGGCACAATTGCAGGGTGGATTATTTTAAAACATGTTAATTACCTTGGATGGGATGAAGTTGTGAAGAAGAAGTAAAGTGAGATTTCATGAATTTTTCGGTTTTTTCATTTTTAATATTTCTTAATATGTAAAATAATGTCTCTAATCAAATTTTTACTGTATTCTTTAATTGCAACACTAATAACTTCGAATATTTTATCCGATACTGTAGATACATACAGTTTAGAGTTCTTTTTGGATAGAAACGAATTTACTCAAGGTGAAGAAATAATTTTAAATATCAAATTTCAGCAATTTAATGATTTTCAAAAAACATTACTTTACAATGAACTTGAAATGCTCTTTGGAATAACCTTAACTGATTCGAATGGTCTTGAATACAGAAATTTGTGGTATTTTGTCTCACGTTCTGGTTTTATTGATATGGCCTTTCGTAATAAAGATTCAATAAAATCTAATGAGATCAAACTAATTAAGACAAATTTAAATTGTCAATATACTACTAATGAAGCATATTACACTTACAATGTAAACTGTCTGGTAAATTTGCCTGTGGGGTATTACACGATTAATTTTGTTGATCACTTTTTACAAGATAAGAATAGCGGAAAAATTATTGGAACACCTTTGCATTTCAGAATTTTGCCTAAGAATTAGTTTTATATCATTTTTTCTTTGTCTTTTCAACTTCATTAACGCCAATGATGTCATACATTTATTGCTTCTGATTTGATTGCATTTTGATGCCAGAGGCATCACACATTTATAGCTAAACACGCAATAATTAACCCGACCCCAGCGGGGTCGAACATTTATAGCTATTAAGTACACAAAAATCTTGGCCCCGTAGGGTTCACTCATTTATAGCTTTTGGTTTCAACGTAATCTTGGCGCCGGAGGCGTCACACATTTATAGCTAACATTCAATAAATAATCCGACCCCAGAGGGGTCGAACATTTAAACCTAAAAAATGCCCAATACATTCACGCAAATATACATCCACATAGTTTTCGCCGTAAAAAACAGGAATGCTCTTATCAATCAAACCTGGGAAGATAAACTTTACAAATATATCACAGGAACTGTACAGAAAATGGGACAAAAGATGCTCCGCATAAATGGCATGCCGGAACATATTCATTTTTTGATAGGAATGAAACCGGACATCGCTATATCTGATTTAGTCAGAGAAGTTAAAAAATCATCATCAAGTTATATCAAAGAAGAAAAGCTAACCAAGTTCAATTTCAACTGGCAAACAGGTTTTGGAGCATTTTCTGTGAGTCACTCACAATTGGATAAAGTTATAAATTACATCATAAATCAAAAAGAGCATCACAGGAAAAGGACATTTAAGGAAGAATATATAGAATTATTGAAAAAATATGAAATTGAATACGATGAGAAATATTTGTTTGAATGGATTGAAGATTGATTAATGGATTTCAAGTGCGACCCTACGGGGTCGTTAAATCATCTTGAATTCGCATTTATAAATGTGTGATGCCTCCGGCATCAAAATCATTAAAGTCATAATCTAATATAATGTATCCCAAATAGATCTGTAGTTCTATATTCCTGACTCAAAAGAAGTCAAATATTTATGGCTTTTAGGCATTATTTTCTTGACTCCGAAGGAGTCACACATTTATAATAAATTCGGATCAAAAACACGACCCTGGAGGGGTCGCACATGTATGGATTTTGATTTATTCCCAATTGAATCAAAGTTCATGCCACATGTTATATTTACCAAACCTTCAAATTGACTAATATTTTATCACTATAACCATTATTATTGCAAATTACTCATTGTTAATTGTAAATTGATTTAATTGAATCCATCATACTATTTTACAGAATTTATGCGGTACCTGAAAACAGCAAAATCTGCTGTTATCAGCTCTACCATTGTTATAGCACTGGCAGTATTGCTGCTTGGTATATATTTAACAATTTCCATTAATTCCGTAAAATTACTTAAGCTTATCCGTGATAAAGTTGAGCTTGATGCCTACCTTGTAGATAACATTCAGCCTTCAGAAGCCGGCAAGCTGATAACTTCAATAAAATCAATAGGCGGTATCAAAAACGTAAATTTCATTTCCAAAGAAGAAGCAGCTAAACTGTTCGCAGAAGAATTCGGACAGGATATCCTTGAAGTTTTTGATCACAATCCCCTGCCTCCATCATTAAAAATCAATCTTTACGATGAATATAAAACTATTGACCGAATTGAAAAAATAAAAGCAGAATTAGTTAAAAACAAAGAGGTTACTGATATAGTTTATGCACAGAAAAACCTTGAAATTATCGAAAGAAATTCCCAATCATTGGTTTTCCTTAATTTAAGCCTGCTGGTTATTATTACATTTTCATCAATTTTTCTTATTGGTAATACGATCAGGTTAATGATAATTGCGAAAAAAGATACAATTGAAATAATGAAATTAATCGGGGCAACGAAGGAAACTATTCGAACTCCGTTTATTATGGAAGGGTTTTTCCAGGGATTTACGGGAAGTCTGATAGCTGTTATCATATTACAGATATTTTTAGGTTATTTTTATGCAACTTATACCAATAATGATTTTAATTTTTCAATAATTGATACTAAATTCCTGATTTTACTTGTCATATTCGGTACATTGCTAGGTACTTTAGGCAGTGCAATATCCATTCGCAGATTCTTAAAATTTGCATAATTTCCGTTTATTTCTAACACCCTTTAAAAAAATTAATAAAAACAAATATTTTTTTCAGATATTGCATTTTCTTACATTTTTAACTACTTTTGTATAGAAATGTCAGAATTTAAAAAATTTGACCAAAAAAATTGGGTTAAAACCAATTTAAGCTACAGAAAAGATTCCGGAAGCTGGGCTTGGATATTGCACAGAATAACCGGAATTGCTTTAATTACTTATCTGTTTATGCATATTTATTCCCTTTCACCTTTATCACAGGGAAGAGAAGCATTTAATAATTTTATGAAAACATACTCCACACCATTTTTTATGGTTATGGAGTGGTTTTTATTTGCATTTGTTTTATTTCATTCTTTAAACGGAGTGAGGATTGTTTTGGTTGACTGGGCTGACGGAGCAAGATATCATAAAGCTTTGTACAGGTATTCAATTGTTATTGGTGTGCTTATGTTTCTGGCAATGGGTTATGTTATGTTTTCACACGAAATTCACAAATTATTCAGTTAAAATAATTGTATAAACACCGAAATTCACAGGGTTCAGGTTCATTCAGCTGGGTATTTCAAAGGATAACCGGTTTAATTCTGGTTGTAATAATGATAGGACATTATATCCTGATGCATTATACTCCTGAATCAGGCCATACTTACGATGCAGTTCTGGCCAGAATGCAGAGCAACTGGTACAGGGTCCTGGATCTTACTTTTATTGTTCTGGGTATGTATCACGGCCTTAACGGTGTATGGGGAATATTCAGGGATTATAAGCTGAAATCCTGGCAGACAATTACAATTATAAGTATACTGATAATTTTAGGTTTGGCATTCACACTTTGGGGAATAAAAACGATTCTTGATATTCCCTATGTTCAAACTTCAAGCGGGCTTCTTGTAAAATAGCAGTACCATTAAATAAACTTTTTTCAATCAAAAAGGAGAAAACAAATGGAAAAAATCAACGAAATCAAAGCAATGCTGGATGATATGGGCAAGGATCTTGAAAAGTTTTATTCAAAAGGACAGAACTCAGCCGGAACCAGGTTAAGAAAATCATTGAATGAAGTAAGGAAAAAATGCCAGGAAATGAGGAATGAGATCCAGACAATCAGGCAGGAAAGAAAATCATCAGCACCTGCTTCCTGATTACTCAGTTATTCAGGTATTCTGTTCTGCTGGCTGTAAAGTAAAGACTGGATTTATTAAGATTTTTTAAGTAGCGGTTTAAACGGAGGTTGTTAGCTTTCGGGTTAAATTGCTACTTATTTTATTTATACAGAATTAAAATGGAATTAATTCCATTAATATTATATTTATATATTTGTAATCATATTTGTTAATTACCTGACCGGATGAATTCTAAAATCAGAAATTTTTGTATAATTGCGCATATTGATCACGGCAAATCTACCCTTGCCGACAGGTTAATTGAAGAAACTCATACAATTGCCAAGCGTGACATGATAAAGCAGGTCCTGGATGATATGGATCTTGAACAGGAACGCGGAATTACCATCAAGCTTCACGCTATTCAGCTAAAATATAAGGCTAAAGATAACGACCTTTATACACTGAACCTGATTGATACCCCGGGTCATGTTGATTTTTCATACGAAGTATCACGCTCACTTGCTGCCTGTGAAGGCGCTTTGCTTGTGGTTGATGCTTCACAGGGCATCGAAGCGCAGACAGTTTCAAACCTTTACCTTGCAATTGATGCCAATCTTACGATCATTCCCGTTATTAACAAAGTTGACCTGCCCAGCGCTAATATTGATGGTGTAAAAAAACAGATAATCGAGCTTCTTGGATGCAGCGAAGACGAAATTATCCTGGCAAGCGCTAAAGCAAATATTGGGACCGAAGATATACTCGAAGCAATTGTAAATCGGATTCCCGCGCCGGAAATAAATGAAGATGCCCCTTTAAGAGCATTGGTATTCGATTCTACTTTTGATGCATACAGGGGAATTATAGTTTATTTAAGAGTAGTTGACGGGATACTTAAAAAAGGTGATAAAGTCAGGTTTTTTGCAACTGATATTCCAAGTGATGCCGAAGAAGTTGGCACGCTTAAAATGAGCAGGGTTGAATCCGGCATCCTGCGCTCCGGCGATGTTGGTTATATGGTCACCGGAATAAAAACAGCAGCAGAGCTGCTTGTTGGCGATACTATCATTAATGTTTCAAAACCTGCAGCAGAACCGCTTGGCGGTTACAAAAAAATTAAACCGATGGTTTTTTCAGGAATATATCCATCTTCCAGTGATGATTTTGAAGACCTGAGAGAATCACTCATAAAGCTTAAGACTAATGATGCTTCGCTGATATTTGAGCCGGAAACATCATCTGCGCTTGGATTCGGTTTCCGCTGCGGCTTCCTCGGTCTGCTGCATATGGAAATTACACAGGAACGCCTTGACCGCGAATATAACCAGACGATCATAACGACTGTACCTAATGTTGAATACCAGGTATTTAAAACAGACGGTGAAATGATCCTGGTTGATAATCCATCGCAAATGCCGCCTGTTGGAAATATTGATCACGTAAAAGAACCGTATATAAAAGCACAGATAATAACTCCAAGCGATTATATGGGTAATATTATGAAGCTGGCAAATGACAGGCGCGGGGTTTTTGTTTCCACAAACTACCTGACTACAACAAAAGTTGACCTGATATTTGAATTCCCCCTTTCTGAAATAATATTCGATTTCCATGACAAGCTGAAATCCATTTCAAAAGGTTATGCTTCGCTTGATTATGAATTTATTGAGTACAGGGAAAGCGACCTGGTTAAGCTGGATATACTTCTGAATAATGAACCGGTTGATGCTTTATCATCAATTGTCCACCGCTCAAAAAGCTATGAATACGGCAGGAAGCTTTGTTCAAAGCTTAAGGAGCTTATCCCGAGGCAGATGTTCGAGATTGTTATACAGGGAGCAATAGGCGCTAAAATCATTTCACGCGAAACTGTTAAAGCTATGAGGAAAAATGTTATAGCAAAATGTTACGGCGGCGATATTTCCCGTAAGCGCAAGCTGCTTGAAAAGCAGAAAGAAGGCAAGAAACGGATGAAACAGGTAGGCTCAGTACAGCTTCCGCAGGAAGCATTTTTAGCAGTGCTTTCAATTGATGAATAACAGGAAACCAGGTGAAGGAAACAGATAAACCGGAAAATATAAAGCAGGAAAACGAAGGTAAAGTTACAGGGAATGAAAAAGACCCTGAAAAAGTAATTTCAGAAAACAGCGCAAATAAAAATGCGCCAACGTTAACAGCCGGTGATAAACCGGCAGACAAAACATCTGCTGAAGATACGGTAATTCATGTTACCGCACCTGTAAATAAACATAACAGGTTAAAGGAATTCATAGAAGCCCTGCTTTTTGCAGCCGTTGTTGCACTGGTTCTGAAACTATTTTTTGTTGAAGCTTACAGAATACCTTCAAGCTCTATGGAAAATACACTGCTTGTTGGTGATTTTCTGCTTGTGAATAAATTTATTTACGGCGCAGCAACACCCAGGAATATCCCGTTCACCCAGGTAAGGATACCAAACTTCAGGCTTCCGGCGCTTAAAGATCCTGCAAGAGGCGATGTTGTTGTGTTTGATTTTCCCGGAAGTTATAATGAAGTTTCTTCACCGGAAGTGATGAATTATATAAAACGGCTTGTTGCCCTGCCGGGTGATACAGTGCAGATTATTGATAAAGTGCTTTATATAAATTCTCAGGTATTGCAGGATCCGCCTGATGCAAAGTTCAGCGAAAGCATTTCAAGGGGTACTAATACTGATATTTTCCCCCGCGGCAGGCAGTGGAACGATGATAATTACGGCCCGGTAACTGTTCCCAGAAAAGGAGATGTAATTAAAATTACTCCTGAAAATATAGATGACTGGAAAACTTTCGTTAAAAGAGAAGGCCACAGTATCAGGTTATCAGCGGATAATAAAATATTCATTGACGAAACAGAAAATTCATCATACACAGTTAAGAATAATTATTACTTTATGATGGGAGATAACCGCAATAACAGCAGCGATAGCCGTGTATGGGGTTTTCTGCCTGAAGATAATATCATTGGCGAAGCAATGATTATATACTGGTCGTGGAATCCGGATATACCGTTTGGCGATATTGGCAGATTATTCAGCTCAATCAGGTGGAACAGGATAGCTAAAATAATTCATTAATTAATGTTTATTCATTAGTCCTGAAAAATGAATACAGAGATTACAACCCCGGAAAATAACAAACATGGAACCGGGATACAAATTAAAAAAACGTTCGCCGATAGCTGCAGCTTTATTTACAGTATTGGTTCCAGGTTTAGGACATTTTTACTGCGGAGAAATTAAGCGGGGTTTTGTTTTCTACATCTTATTTACCGGTTTTACAGTTATACTTGAGGCATTAATAAAATTTTATCCCGGTTATATAATTATTATTTTTGCTGTATCAAGCTGTATTCCGTTAGGCTTATATATTCTGATCGAATCAATTATAATTTCTTTAAAAAAAAGTAATTATACTTTACAGTTCTTTAATAACTCTAAATATTATATTGCTATAATTGTTACTGCAATATTTTACGTTACACCTATAGAAAATATTTTCAAACCAGAAAGTTTTTCTACCCCAACGGGCAGTATGATAAATACTGTTATTCCCGGCGATAAGTTTTTTGAAAATGACTTATATTATGGGTTCAGAAATCCAATAACCGGAAAATATCTTATACAATATAAGAATCCTAGATCAGGTGATATTGTTAAATTTAAATTCTACGGATTTCCGGAAGAATCACCAAAAAATCCTGTTCATTTTTTCAAAAGAATCCTAGCCTGCCCGGGTGATTCTTTTGTAATAAAAAACCGGCTAATATATCTAAATAATGAAACATTTAAATACAGTTCACATCTGTATTATGAATATAATTTCACAATAAAACCGGAATTTTCTGACCCGGTGATGTTTCCCCGTGGTTTTAAATGGAATGCAGATAATTACGGACCGGTTACAGTACCAAAACATGGTGAAACAGTAAGTTTAGACACATCTAATATCAATATGTGGAAAAAAATTATCAGAGATGAAGGAAATAAACTTGAAATAAGAAATGACAGGATATTTATCAATGATGTTGAGAAGTACAGTTATACATTTAAGTATAATTATTATTTTATGATAGGCGATAACTGGTATAATTCCCTTGATAGCAGATACTTTGGATTTATTAATGAAAATGATATAAAATCAAAATTAACAATGATCTATTTTTCGTGGGATAGCAATATTCCTTTAAAAGATTTTTCAAAAAGATTAAATTCGATACGCTGGGATCGAATCGGAAAAATGATAGAATAAATTTTTATGGCAAATAATTTAGGTAAAAAAACAGCTCAAAAGAAAAAACCGGGTTCAGCGCACGATAAATTCAAAAGTTTCCTTTCGCTGCTCGGGACACTGGTAATTGTTCTCTTCATCCAGTCATTTTTTATTCAGGGATACAGTACACCAACTGGCTCAATGCTTAATACTATTCTTATCGGGGATAAAATGTTCTTCAACCAGTTCCTGTACGGCGGTTCAACGCCCAGGAATATTCCGTTCACGGAAATAAGGCTCCCTTACTGGCAGCTTCCCGCAATACGCGACCCTAAACGGGGAGATATAATTAATTTCGAGTTCCCCGGAAACCGCGAAGAGGTTGATGCTTCAATGAAAGTGCAGTATCTTAAAAGATGCGTCGGCGAGCCCGGTGATACAATCATGATAAAAGAAACTGTGCTGTATGTTAATGGTGTAAAATTCCCCGAATCACCCGACCAGCAGTTTACATATAAAGCGTACCTTGATACAAACAAAATTAAAACCCAGAATTTTTTGAATTTGCTTAAATCAGAAGACTATCTGAAACAGTATGAAATTACCGACTTAATGAATGTTCAGGGTTTTTTCAGGGATACTGCAGGATTGCATGCAATTGTTCCGCTTGCATTCAAAAATGTTGAAGCATTCCGCAGCCAGCCGTTCATTAAAAAACTGGTAGTTAATTCCGAAACGCCCTCTAACCAGGAACCCGGTATTTTTCCTAAAGGCTCCAGGTGGAACAAAGATAATTACGGTCCGTTAAGAGTCCCTGCAAAAGGTGATGTGATAAATATTTCCAAGGATAACTTTATACAATGGGATACATTTATTAAACGTGAAGGACACAAAATTGAGCTTAGAGGAGATAAAGTTTTTATAGACGGCAATGAAACTGCAAAATATACAATTGAGAACAATTATTATTTTATGATGGGTGATAACCGTCATAATTCGCTCGATAGCCGCTTCTGGGGATTTGTAAGCCGGAAAGCTGTTGTTGGCAAAGCATGGTTCACTTATTTCTCATGGAATTCTGCAATTCCTTTCAGCGACCCGGTTGCACTGCTTGGCTCTATAAGGTGGGACAGGATAGGGATGCCGATTGAATAATTTATTTTTCGGACAAGTGGCTTGCCTAAGGCACTCATTTGGAGGTAGCCCTTGTTCTTAATATTTCCATAACATGCCAGGAATTTATCTGCATATCCCCTTTTGTGACACCAAATGCATTTACTGCGATTTTTATTCTATCACCAATCATTCCCGGAAAGATGAATTCCTGTCTGCAATAAAAAAAGAGATAGTTTCACGCTCAATTCAGCTTAAAGACAGAAAGTTCGATACAATTTTCCTCGGAGGAGGTACTCCTTCATTGTTAAGCTATGCTGAGCTTAACAGCTTATTTGAAATACTTTATAAGAATTATAATATTTCCGGTTCTTCAGAAATTACAATGGAAGCTAATCCGGGAACACTTGATAAAGATAAATTAAAGGAATTCCGCAGTCTGCCTGTAAACAGGCTGAGCTTTGGAGTGCAGTCATTTATCGATATGGAACTTCAATTCCTCACTAGAATTCATAACGCACAAACGGCAAGGGATTCAATTTCCGAAGCTCAAAATGCAGGATTTGATAATATTAATCTTGACCTGATATTTGCCCTTCCCGGTCAATCAATGGATAACTGGAAGTACAACCTGGATGAAGCATTGAAGCTTGGCACAAAACATATTTCTGCTTACTCATTGATCTTTGAAAAAGGCACAGTTCTTTATACCATGAGGAATAAAGGTGAAGTAAAGAATGCTGATATTGAGCTGGAACAGCAGATGTATGAATATACAATGCAGTTCCTGGAAGATAACGGTTATATGCAGTATGAAATTTCAAATTATGCTGAACCCGGTTACGAATGCCGGCATAATTTAAAATACTGGACCCTGGAGGAATATATTGCTTTCGGTCCTTCGGCTTCGTCATATATTGAAGGACAAAGGTGGACCAATTCAAAGAATATCGGCAGGTATATTGAGCTTATTGAATCAGGCAAGCCTGCATATGATTTCATTGAAACAATCGATGAACAAACCTCCGTTACCGAGCATATAATGCTCGGGCTGCGAAGCAGGGGTATTTATTTTGATGATTTTAAATCAAAGCACAATATCGATTTTCCTGAAAAATATGCCAAGGCAGTAAATACCCTGCTTGAAAATAACTGGGCTGAAAGTGATACTGAAAAGCTGAAGCTTACCCGTAAAGGCTATGCTGTTTGTGATGAAATTGTGACGACCCTTTTCTGAATTTTATTTTTAGAGTGCATTGACTGCGTCAGTGCTGTTTAATTAATTTGTATCAACACTTTTGATGCGCTCCAGAATAATAAAAAAAGTGGTGCCAGGTTTACCTGACACCACTTTAAAATATCAGCCAGGTCTGTCCGAATGATTCCTATGGAGAGGACCTGACAAAAGCATTTTTATTACTTAGTTTTCTGAAATAGATTCCGGTTCAATCTTTTCCGGAAGCTTGCTTTGTGATATATCCACAAAGATCAGCTCCTCTGCGCCGTCTTTATATGATACCATCACATGCGAGCCTTCTTTAAACGAACCCTTCAGTACTTCTTCGCTTACGGGATCTTCAACATATTTCTGAATTGCCCTTCTCAGCGGCCTTGCGCCGTATTTGGGATCATACCCTTTTTCTGAAAGGAAGCTTTTTGCTGCATCGTCAAATTCAAAGGTAATTCCAAGAGAGTGAATTCTCTTAAGCAGCTGCTTTGTGGATATATCGATAATTTTGAATATATCCTCCTTGGAAAGCTGTTTAAATGTTATCAGATCATCGATCCTGTTGATAAATTCAGGGCTGAATACCTTGCGGACTGATTCTTCGATCTGTGACTTCATCTTATCGTGTTTATCAGTCTGGTTCGGGTCTCCGAATCCCATGGAACCAATGGATTTAATATCCCTGGTACCAATATTGGATGTCATGATCATTATAGTATTCTTAAAATCCACTTTTCTGCCAAGGCTGTCAGTCAGCACACCTTCATCAAGCACCTGGAGCAGGATATTAAAAATATCCGGGTGTGCTTTTTCAATTTCATCAAGCAGAACAACTGAATACGGTTTGCGGCGTACTTTTTCTGTCAGCTGTCCGCCTTCTTCATATCCAACATATCCCGGGGGAGCTCCCACAAGCCTTGATACATTGAATTTTTCCATATATTCACTCATATCAATTCTTATCAGGTTCTCTTCGCTGTCAAAAAGGAATCTTGCAAGAACTTTTGCCATTTCAGTTTTACCGACACCCGTGGGTCCTGTAAAAATAAATGAACCGATAGGCCTGTTGGGGTCTTTTAAACCGGCTCTTGTTCTGCGTATTGCCTTGGATAATTTAACAATAGCTTCATCCTGTCCGATAATGAACTTTTTAAGCTCATCTTCCATTTTAACCAGCTTATCGCTTTCTGACTGCGCCACGCGGTTAACCGGGATACCGGTCATCATTGAAACCACATCAGCAACATTTTCCTCTGAAACTTCGTGAACTATGCTCTGGGACTTAACCTCCCAGTCAAGCTTAGCCTGTTCAAGCTCGTTCAGCAGGCGTTTTTCTTCATCACGCAGCTTTGCTGCTTCTTCAAAGTTCTGGTTCTTAACTACCTGGTTCTTTTTTGTCTTTATATTCGCAATATCATTTTCAAGCGCTACAATATTTTCCGGAACAACAATATTTGCAAGATGCACTCTTGAACCTGCTTCATCCATTACGTCTATTGCCTTATCTGGCAGGTAACGGTCTGTGATATATCTTGAGCTCAGCTTAACTGCAGATTCAATTGCCTTATCGGTATATTTTACATTGTGATGTTCTTCGTATTTATGCTTGATATTATTAAGTATCTGCATAGTTTCTTCTTCTGTAGTAGGGTCAACAATTATCTTCTGGAAACGGCGGTCTAAAGCGCCGTCTTTTTCGATATACTGCCTGTATTCATCCAGAGTGGTAGCACCGATGCACTGCAGGTCTCCCCTTGCAAGCGCAGGTTTAAAAATATTCGATGCATCCAGCGACCCTGACGCTCCGCCTGCCCCTACAATTGTATGAAGCTCATCGATAAACAGGATAACATCCTTTGCTTTTTCAAGCTCGTTCATTACTGCTTTCATACGTTCTTCGAACTGCCCGCGGTATTTTGTACCTGCAACCAGTGAAGCAAGATCAAGCGTAACAACCCGTTTATCATGAAGCACACGCGATACTTTTTTCTGAACGATCCTTATAGCAAGTCCTTCAGCTATAGCTGTTTTGCCAACACCGGGCTCGCCAATTAATACAGGATTATTCTTTTTCCTGCGGCTTAATACCTGTGCAACACGTTCTATTTCCTTTTCCCTGCCAACTATCGGGTCAAGCTTTTCTTCAATTGCCAGCTTCGTTAAGTCACGGCCAAAATTATCCAGAACGGGTGTTTTTGTTCTTTCGGGTTTCTTTTCTGTTGTTGCAGATTTCTGCTGCTGCTGAGGGGTCGACTTTCCGCTTAATATCGCTGAAAGCTCTTCCTTAACCACTTCATATGTTATGCCGAACTGCTGAAGTATCTGCGATGCAAGGTTATCATCTTCCCTTAAAATTGAAAGCAGAAGATGCTCTGTGCCTATTACATCAGATTTGAATATTTTGGCTTCAAGGTAAGTAATTTTAAGAACCTTTTCAGCCTGTTTGGTCAGCGGTATATTACCTACAGTAAGCGTTGCGCCGGACTGCCTGACTGTTTCTTCTATGGTCTTTTTTATCTTTCCGATATCTTTGCCAAGATTCCGGAAGATCTTAATTGCAATGCCTTCTCCTTCACGGATAATTCCCAGTAGGAGATGTTCTGTACCAATGTAATCGTGTCCAAGCCTTATTGCTTCTTCCCTGCTTAACCTGATCACATCCTGTACCCTGTTTGAAAAGTTACTATCCATATATATTTCCTGATTTATTTACAAATTTCAACAATTTATGTTAAAATTTAGTTTCAATTCGCTAAAATTTACGCTTTAATTCAAATATTTGCAATGATACTGAAATTACATTGTTAATTGGTTATTACTTAAATTTCCGCAAATTAATTATTTACTTCCTTAAATAATTTGCTTTTTTAAATAAAATTCTGAATTCAGTCCCGTTTTCCCTGATCAATTCAACATTGCCGCCAAGCTGTTCAGAAAGTATCTTTACAAGCTTAAGCCCCAGTGATGCAGAATTATTAAAATCGATAGTTTCAGGTATTCCCGCCCCGTTATCTTTAATTATCATTTTATACTCGATATCATTCTGCTCAGTAAGATCAATAAAAATATTGCCTTTCATGAGGTTTGGAAATGCATATTTTAAACAGTTGCTTACCAGTTCATTAATGATAAGTCCGCAGGGAATTGCAGTATCAATATCCAGGTAAATACTTCGGAATTCAATTTTTGCTTTAACACGATCAGGACTTATTCCGTAAGAAGCATACAAACTATCCACAAGGTTTTTGATGTAATCATAAAATTCAATTACGCTTATATCTTTTGACCTGTAGAGTTTTTCATGAATCAGAGCCATTGTTTTTATCCTGTTCTGGCTTTCGGCAAACAGGCTGTGAATCTCTTTATCTTTTACATGCGAAGACTGAAGCTTTATCAGGCTGGAAATGATCTGAAGGTTATTTTTAACCCGGTGGTGAATTTCTTTCAGCAGCAGGTCTTTCTGCTGCAAAGAGCTTTCAATGGTATTTTCATAAGTTTTCCTTTCGCTGATATCGCTGTATATACCAATAGAGCCTATCAGATTTCCGCTGTTATCCCTTAACGGAGCGCTGGATATTTCCACCCACAGGCTTTCACCTGATTTTTTCCTCATTTTAATTTCAAACCTGTCTGTAAAACCATGCCTTCTCAGTTTAATCCTGTCACTCATAGCTTCCCTGTAATCTTCATCAACAAGCAGCTCTCCTGCAAAATGCCCTGTCAATTCCGTTTTATCATAACCAAACATTTCAGTTACATTATCGTTTGCAAATAAAATCCTGTCATTATTATCAACATACAGAATTACTTCGCTCATATTTTCAACAAGGGTTCTGTACTTAAGCTCACTTTCAATTAAAGCCTGCTGTGTTTTTTTATGTTCTGTTATATCATATGCTATGCCAAGAACAGCCGGTTTACCCAGGTAGTTTATCAGCGTGCCGGAATAATCCAGCCATTTTTCATTCCCGTATTTATCGATGATTTTTACATCATACCTGGATTGAACTTCGTTACCTTTCAAACGTTCAGAGCCTTTTTTGATCACATCATCCCTGAAATCAGGGTGAACAAGCTCCCAGAAATGTTTACCTATCATTTCCTCCACACTGTATCCTGTTATTTTAACCGAATACTCGTTACCGTAAATAAACCTGTTATCAGAATAAATAAAAATTGCCGCAGGCACTGATTCAGTAAGCCGGCGGTATTTATCTTCGCTTTCCCTTAACAGGTTCTCGTAATTTATCCTGTCAGTTATATCTACATAAATCTGGTCAATTGCATATGGTTTGCCTTCTTCATCCAGCTCCGCATAATAATAAACATCCAGCCATAGGGTTTTTCCTTCCCTGTTAATTATCCTGTACATGTAACGGAAAGTATCCCTGAAATTATTATTACACCATTCTTCATGGGCTTTCAGAAAACCGTTCAGGTCATCTTTATGTATACTGCCAAGTATCTCTTCATCTTTTAATGAATTGAACTCCTGCCTGCTGTAGCCTGATTGTCTTGTGAATTCTTTGTTAGCCAGGGCATACCCCTGTGTATCCTGCAGAACGCGTGTAAAGGCTATCGGGGCATTTTCTACTACTTTAGGGTAGCTGAAAAGAGAAAAATCATATGACTCAAGCTGTTTTTCAAGCTCAGTCACCCGCTTTTTTTAAAGCAGCTATTTCTTCTTCAGCAGAAACAGCATTTTTAAGAGCTGATTTTTTCATACCTTATGCATATTAATATTATTTTTAATTAAATTCTATAGCTATATAAGAGATTGATTTTATTCATAAAATATTGTTATTTTTATATATAAAATAACATAATCGGAGGAGTTTATATGGGACTTATAAATGAATTCAAACAATTTATTTCCAGGGGAAATGTTGTTGATCTTGCTGTTGGTGTAATTATCGGAGCTGCCTTCGGGAAAATAGTATCATCAATTGTCGATGATATTATTATGCCTCCCATAGGTGTACTGCTGGGTGGTATGAATTTTTCATCTCTTAAATTAGTGCTGAAGGAAGGTTCAACCGATCCTGCGGGAAAAATTACCGAAGCTGTATCAATTAACTACGGAAATTTTATACAGACAGGGATTGATTTCCTGATAATTGCGGCAGCAATTTTCCTGTTCGTGAAAGCATTTAATTCAATGAAGAGAAAAGAAGAAGATAAAAAAATCAATGTTCCTGAACCTACCGGGGAAGAACGGCTTTTAACCGAGATCAGGGATATTTTAAGTAAAAAGTAATTTAAGTCACAAGTAAAAAAGCAAAAGTAAAAAATTAAAGCACAGAATATATTTCTGTGCTTTTTTTATTATTAAAAAATAAATTAAAATTAATTCAGGAATTACCTTTAGGCTTAGTTACAAGACTAACCAGCGGACATAGAGCAAACGAGATCAGCATGCCAATTGTTCCTGCCTGCGGCGAAGGTGAACCTGTAAAATACAAATACAGGCAGACCCCAAGTCCAATAACTGAAGAAGAAAATGCACCGGCAAGTGTTGTTCTTTTCCATAACAAGCCCCATATAAAAGGACCCAAAAATGCGGCTCCTATTGCGCCCCATGAAATTCCCAGAATAATCACAATTGTTGAAGGCTTAAAGTATGCCAGTACAACTGATATTATTATAAATATTAACGCAAATAATCTCATTAAGCTTGTTAGTGTTTTATCAGTGGCATTTGGGTTGATAAACCCCGCATAAAAATCCTTTACCACCGAAGAACTTGAAATAAGTATTATTGCCGCAAGTGTTGACATAGATGCAGATAGAATAAGCAGCAGCATAAGAACAAAGAGGTATTCGGGAATAACCTTACTAAGCAGTTCCGGCATTAATGAATCAAACACCGGTTTGCCGTTGCTGAATGCATTTGGCGCACTTTCCGGATTTAAGAACACCCGTGATGTTGAGCCAACAAAATATGCAGTAGAGGCTATCAGAACTGAAAACAGTGTTGATGCTATCATACCAAACCTGACGGCTTTTTTATCACGAATGGCATAAAATTTCTGTATTAGCTGCGGCATTGCAAACGGCGCAACTGAGGTTAGAAAAACCAGGAAAAATAAATTCCAGAATCCCGCAGGACCTATCACAGATACAAGCTTCGGGTCAAATTGTGTAAGTTTATCTGATAGCGCGGTAATTCCGCCTGCAGCAGTGACAGTTGTTACTGAAAGGACTATACAGCCAATTATCATTATTATTCCAAAAATTACATCTATCATTGTCATTGAATTATACCCGCCAAGCACAAGGTATAATCCTGTAAAACTACCCATAAATATCAGAGCAACTGTATAATCTATATTAAACGTAACTTTAAATAAATATGAAAGCCCGATAAATACTGCAGCAGAATATGGTATAAAAAGAAAAAATATTGCAATTGATGAATACAGCTTCAATCCCCTGCTATTATATCTTTTTTCAAAGAATTCCGGCAGGGTAGAGACTTTGTATTCAACAGACATTTGTTTTATCCTGTGGCCAAGTATCCACCACACACCCAATACTCCTATCAGTGAATTAAACAGCGCAATCCATAAACCTGAAATTCCGAAATTCCACCCAACCTGCCCTGCAAACCCGATAAACAGCACAGCGGAAAAATATGCCGTACCGTAAGTAAATGCTGTCATCCATGCGCCTATTTTTCCGCCGCCCAGAAAATAATCATTAAAGGTCTTTGTCTTACGCATCCCTAAAATACCAATAGCAATGATCACGAGACAAAAAAGCGATATTATTATTATTCGAGTAATCATGAAAAAATTTAATAAAAAAAATTCCCGCCATAAAGCGGGAATTTTTGAATTATAAAAGAATATTTATTATTAAACCGTACATTTCACATTATTAATAGATCAATTCATTATTATGCTATGCTTTAAATCTTGCTTCAGCTTTATCAACTTCTGCAGATAGCTCTGCCGGAAGCTTATCTCCGAACATTTTGTAATATTCTCGCATCTCGTTCATCTCTTCTATTCCTTTTTCGTTATCTACCCTGAAAAGCTTTTCAAGAGTTTCCTTTGATATATCCAGTCCGGTAATATCAAAATCCTCAGTGTGAGGAAGCCTTCCGATAGGCGTATCAACGGCTTTAGCCGTTCCGTTTACACGCTCTATTGCCCACTTAATTGCACGGATATTTTCGCCGTAGCCGGGCCACATAAATTTGCCGTTTTCATCCTTTCGGAACCAGTTAACATAAAATATTTTCGGCAATTTGGAAGCATCATGGGTCTTGCCTGTATTTATCCAGTGACCGAAATAATCAGCCATGTTATAGCCGCAAAACGGCAGCATTGCAAACGGGTCATGGCGAAGCTTGCCTATAGTACCGGCTGCAGCTGCTGTCATTTCGCTAGAGCATGATGAGCCCATAAATACACCGTGATTCCAGTCATATGCCTCTGTAATTAACGGAACAAAAGTTGCCCTTCTTCCGCCGAATAAAAATGCTGAAATAGGCACTCCCTTGGGGTCTTCCCATGCCGGATCAATTACCGGGCATTGCGATGCTGGCGCTGTAAAGCGCGAATTGGGATGTGAAGAAAGTTCCTTGCTCTCAGGAGTCCAGTCTTTTTTATGCCAGTCAATTAAATGAGCAGGTTTTTCATCTGTCATTCCTTCCCACCAAACATCTCCGTCATCAGTATATGCTACATTAGTAAAAATAGTATTTTTGGTCATTGAAAGCATTGCATTGGCATTTGTTTTCATTGATGTGCCGGGAGCAACGCCGAAAAATCCGTATTCGGGATTAATTGCATAAAGCCTTCCGTCCTCACCGAACTTCATCCAGGCAATATCATCGCCAACTGTTTCAACTTTCCATCCGGGAAGTGAAGGTGTTAACATTGCAAGATTTGTCTTTCCGCACGCACTTGGGAAAGCTGCTGCAATGTATTTCTTTTCTCCGCCGGGAGGCGTTACACCAAGTATAAGCATATGTTCAGCAAGCCAGCCCTGTTCACGGGCAAGCACAGAAGCTATCCTTAATGCAAAACATTTTTTACCAAGCAGTGCATTACCTCCGTAACCGCTGCCGTATGACCATATTGCTTTTTCTTCAGGAAAGTGAACAATATATTTTGTAGAATTGCATGGCCACGGAATATCTGCTTTGCCGCCTTCAAGCGGGTAACCCACTGAATGAATTGCAGGTACAAACTCACCGTTTTCGCCAAGTACGTCCAGTACTTTCTGCCCGATACGTGTCATTATTCTCATGTTAATTACAACGTAGGGAGAGTCAGTAATTTCGATACCAATGTGAGCAATTTTTGAGCCAAGCGGACCCATACTGAAAGGAATAACATACATCGTTCTTCCTTTCATACATCCCTTGAATAAACCGTTAAGAATGGATTTCATTTCATTTGGATCCATCCAGTTATTTGTGGGACCTGCATCTTCTTTCTTTTGGGAACATATAAAGGTTTTATCTTCTACTCTTGCAACATCACCGGGATCCGAAGTAACCCAGTAGCTGTTCTCTCTTTTTTTAAGGGGTTTAAACTGACCGCTTTTAACACACTGGCTGATAAGCATTTTGTTTTCTTCGTCAGAGCCGTCACACCAGTGGACTGAATCAGGCTGGCAGAGTTCCGCCATCTTACTGACCCAATCTTTAAGCTTTTGATTGTTTGTCATTTTTCCTCAACATTAGTTTTAATTTGATCCAATAACCTGAAGAGTGATCAAATGATCTGTGCCCGCTTCCTTACTAAGCCTGGTCATTTTTTCACACATTTTTTGGATAACCAAAAAGCAAAAATACGCTTTTTTGTGATTTTTTTCAATTTAGAAAATAATGTATATGGAATTTGTGGTTTTATACTGTAATTTTGGGATAATATGAAAAAAATCGCCATAATTCTCTCCGGTGCAGTTATTTTAAGGATGATAAATATTTTTTCACCTGTTTCCGGATGGCATTCATGGAGGCAAGCTGATACTGGCAGTATTGCAAGAAATTTTTATGAGAATGGGTTTAATATTCTGTACCCGCAGATAAACTGGGGCGGCAGCCGTACAGGTTTTGTTGAATCAGAATTTCAGATTTTTCCATTTTTAGTATCAATTCTTTATTCGGTGTTCGGGATTAATGATACCTGGGGCAGAGTGGTATCATTAGTTTGTTCTGTATTCACAATTTTTGGCTTATACCTGCTTGTCAGAAAAATAATTAATGAAGAAACAGCAATATGGTCAGCTGTAATTTATGCAATACTGCCGTTAAATATTTTTTACGGCAGGGCATTTATGCCGGATTCTGCTATGCTGATGTGTTCGGTTTACGGGATATACTTTTTTTACAGATGGACTGAAAATGAAAGTATAAAATATTTTATTTTAAGCGGATTATTTATTTCTCTAGCAGCATTAATAAAATTGCCGGCATTATACCTTGGTCTTCCTTTAATTTATCTGGTCTATCAGAAATCAGGCTGGAAATTATTTACTGATTTAAGATTATACATCCTTGCTATACTTATCATTGCTCCGGTTGCTTTATGGTATTACCATGCGCACCAGCTATTCCTGAATGGCGGTTCTTCATTCGGTATTTGGACGTACGGGCAGGATAAATGGGGCATGTTTTCCCTGTTAACAGATCCCGCCTGGTATAATGATATTTTTTTTAAAAGTATTGCTGAAAGGCATTTAACATATCCTGCATTTATATTATTTGTTTGGGGATTATTTATTAAACGCACTTTTACAAATGAAAAACTTTTTGATGTATGGCTGATTGCAGTGCTGATATTCATATTTATTGCTGCGCAGGCTCACAGGGCACAGGAGTACTATACTCTCCCCTTCACAATTCCTGCTTCAGTATTTACAGGAAAATTCCTGGCAAAATACCTTCCTCTTTTCAGCCGGAAATTTAAAGAGATCTATAAAGCCAATAAGCTTATCACTTCATTTGCTGTAATTTGTTTTCTGCTTACAGGTGTATTAAGCTATTTAAGGGTAGCCAGGTTTTACAGCAGCGAAAGCTTATCACAGCCCATATTTAAAATTGCAGCCGAAGTACAATCAGTTACAAAACCCGGAGATAAAATAATAACTATAGGCGATGGTAACCCTGTATACCTGTACCACTCTCACCGCTTCGGGTGGACAGCAATGCCGCAGCAGATTGACAGTTTATTTATCGCTTCAAGGGTTAAAGAAGGTGCAAAACTAATTGCTGGCGAAAAAAATGTATTCATACAGAACAGCTCTGCAGGTAAAATTGATTTCCTGCTGAATAATTATAAAGTTATAAAAAACGAACCTGATTATATTATAGTCGGGCTGGAATGATCAGCTTGTCATTGCTGCTTTTTGCTTTTCTTACATTCCCGGTCTTTTCGATAAATAATCGTCTGGATACCCGCCTGCGCGGGTATGACTTCGTATTCATACCAGCGAATCATACTGCACAATTTCCCATTTAA
>LLZO01000140.1 GCA_001567545.1 Candidatus Tepidiaquacellales bacterium OLB5 | reverse complement strand
AATATAGTAAACACTGCACTTCAAAGCCCGTATTTTATTTTTAATACAGGTACTAATTATTTCTGGCGTGTAAATGCATCAAACTCAAACGGGGCAAGCACAAGCGGATGGTCACCGGTTTTTACTTTCAGGACAGCAGAAGGAAATCAGCCGAGCTCTATTTCAGGCAGAGTAACTTTTGCAGATACGAATTTCATTGAACCGCCATACAGGTATATTGTTGAAGTATTCAAAACAATAAAATGGCCCCCCTTAAATAATACAGCAGATTATGCAGATACTCTGAATATTAAATACGGCAGCAATGGTTATTACGCAGATTATTTAGTCCATAACATTTTTAACGGCAGCTATCATGTAACTGTAACAGCTCAGACAAGGACTATAGGTAATGAACAGATTTATAAATCAGTTTATGGCTGCGATACCGCGCGGGTATTATTTTCTAACTGCGCATTAACCGGTGCGGGAATTGTAAATATTGAAAACGGTATAGGAGTGAATAATATTAACATGCTTTCATGGGCAGATTCCAGTAAATCAATTTTTTGATCAATAAAATTATAATTAAAACATAGAATAACTGCAAAAATATGATTATTTTTGCAGTTAAACATTGTTTCAAAAGCCCCCGGGATTTCAAAATCAATTAAATTTTAATTTATGTTTAAATTACCAATTTTCAGGAAATTAATCCTATTTATTGCAGTTTTTGCAATAGTCGTTAACTCCTCATATACGCAGGTTAAAACTATTACTGAAGGAAAATATTCTTACCAGGTAGTAGAAAATGATCCTACACAGACCAGGATGTATAAGCTTGATAACGGGCTTACCGTATATCTGACAGTGTATAAGAATGCTCCCAGGATACAGACATATATCCCGGTTAAAACAGGCAGCAAAATGGATCCGGCAGATGCAACCGGGCTGGCACATTACCTGGAGCATATGCTGTTTAAAGGCACTGATAAATACGGGTCCCTGGATTTTTCAAAGGAAAAAATTTATGTTGATGAAATTATAAGCCTGTATGAAAAACACAGGAATACAAAGGATGAAAAAAAGAGAAAACAGATATACAGGCAGATAGACAGTGTATCCGCGCTTGCTGCGCAATATGCCATTGCAAATGAATATGATAAAATGATGAGCGTTATCGGTGCAACCGGTACAAATGCATATACATCTGTTGAGCAGACTGTTTATACAAATGACATACCTTCCAATGCGCTGGAAAAATGGCTAATGATAGAAGCTGAAAGGTTCAGGAATCCGGTGATGAGGCTTTTCCATACTGAGCTTGAAGCAGTTTATGAAGAAAAAAATATTAGTCTTGACAGCGATAATGATAAAGTATGGGAAACAATGTTTCTTAACCTCTTCCCTACTCACCAGTACGGAACTCAGACAACTATCGGAACAATCGAACATCTAAAAAATCCCTCCATTAAAAAAGTTATCGAGTATTACAATACATACTATGTGCCAAACAACATGGCAATTATACTTTCAGGTGATTTTAATCCCGCTGAAGCAATAGAGCTGATAGATAAATACTGGGGTTCCAAGCCTTCAAAAGAGGTGCCTGAATTTATACCTGCACAGGAAAGACCGATAACTAAACCTGTTGTAAAAGAAGTAATTGGCCCTGAAGCTGAATACTTAATGATGGGTTACAGGTTTAAGGGTGCAAATACAAAGGAAAACGACCTTGTTACTATGGTTGATATGATACTGGCAAACAGCGCAGCAGGGCTGCTTGATATAAATCTCAATCAGAGCCAGAAGGTTCTTTCATCAGGCTCTTTTGTAAATACCGATAAAGATTATTCATCCCATATTTTATACGGAAATGCCCGGGACGGCCAAAAGCTTGAGGATGTAAAAGACCTGCTTTTGGAACAGATCGAAAAAGTAAAAAAAGGAGAATTTCCTGACTGGCTTCCGGGTGCAATTATAAACGATTTTAAGCTGTCATCAATTAAATCGCAGGAATCGAACAGGTCAAGAGCAGGCAATATTGTTGAAGCATTCGTTAAGGATATTCCATGGCAGGATGAAGTGAACCGTATAGAGAGGCTTTCAAAAATTACCAAACAGGATATAATTGATTTTGCTTCCAAGAACTACAGTGATAACTATGTGATTGTATATAAACGTACCGGTGAAGATAAAAATGTACAGAAAGTTGAAAAGCCGCAAATTACACCGGTTGAAGTGAACAGGCAGGAGCAGAGTGAATTCCTTAAAAATGTGGCAGGTATGCAAACCGAAGATATTAAACCTGTATTCCTGGATTACAGCAGAGACCTGAGCATTTCAAATGCTAAAAATGACATACCAGTGCTATATAAACAGAACATAGAAAATGATTTGTTTTCATTAAGTATTATTTTTGAAGCAGGCTCATATAATATTAAATTGCTGCCTATAGCAGTTTCGTATTTTTCTTACCTGGGTACATCTAAATACACTCCAACTCAGTTAAAGGAGGAATTTTACAAACTTGGATGTTCTTACAGCCTTTCAGCAGGCGAAGAGCAGTCAGCGCTTTCAATTAGCGGGCTTAATGAGAATTTTGATAAAGCATTGCTGCTGGTTGTATCAGTTATTAATGACCTGAAACCGGAAGAGGGAGTTCTGGAAAACCTGGTTTCTGATATTATAAAAGTGCGTGCTGATGATAAACTGAGCAAGGAAAAAATCCTGTGGAATGCAATGTTTTCTTACGGCAAGTACGGTTCACGTTCACCGTTCACAGATATATTATCCGAAAACGAGCTTAAAAATATCAAACCAGATGAGCTTATTAATATTTTAAAAATACTCCCGGGTATAAAACAAAAGATACTTTATTACGGTCCGGAAAGCATAGAGACTGTAAAAGAAAAACTTAACAAAGAATATATTACTGCCGGAACAGGGCTCAATAATCCTCCTGAGCCGGTAAAATTTGAAGAAGCTTCAACTGATGGCAATACGATATATGTTGTTAATTACCCCGATATGGTGCAGGCAGAAATATTAATGCTTTCTAAAAAAGAGAAGTACAATAAAGAACTGGTTCCGTATATTTCATTGTATAATGAATATTTTGGCGGAGGAATGTCAGGAATTGTATTCCAGGAATTAAGGGAATCAAAGGCTCTGGCATACAGCACTTTTTCATCCTATACAATTCCCAACAGGATTGACAGGTCACATTATAACATAGCATATATCGGAACACAGTCAGATAAGCTGCCCGAAGCATTAAAAGGCCTGACTGACCTGTTAACAGAAATGCCGGTCTCTGAAATAACGTTCAGCTCTGCAAGGAACAATATGATCCAGAAAATTAATACTGAAAGAATAACCAAAGCAGGAATACTTAACTCCTATTTATCTGCCGAAAAGATGGGATTAAAAGAAGATATCAGGAAAGATATTTATGAAAAGGCAGGAAATATGACAATAAATGATATTAAGGATTTTCAGGGCAGGAATATTAAAGGATCAAATTATACTATTTTGGTACTTGGTGATAAAAACAAGCTTGATACAAAAACACTGGAAAAATATGGTACTATAAAATATCTTACACTTGAAGAAATTTTCGGGTATTGAACAGCGGTGTACACCGCAGTGTTCACTAAAGTGAGCACTGCGGGAACCCGTTTTAAAAATATTAATTTACTTTAAAACTTTTTGACATTGCTTTAATAAATACACTTTCACTGTCTTCTTTAAGTTTTCTCTGAATTTCTGATGTAACTCCTGCCGGATCATTTTTAAGCGCAATTTTAAGCGGTTCTTTATCTATTGTATAATAGTATGGATTGGCATATTTATACTCAAATTTTTCAATTATATCCTTATACTCAGGCATATTCCTTACAAATACAAATGAATTATCATCCCAGAAAACAAGCTTCCATGCATCTGAATTTGCAAACAGGTATGATATTACAGATGTTTTCATTTCATTAGTGAAATATGGAAGTTTAGGAAAGAACCAAAGAATATAATTGAAATTATACTTGCCAAACTCATCCTCAAATCCCGGCTGCTTATTGTTTATTTTTTTATAGCTGTAATAAATCTCATCATTCAGATTCCGGCTGTCAATAAAATTCTTTGCAGAAGGTACTTCCCAGATAAGAAAACCGCCGCAGCCGAATGAATTGAACACACGGTTTCCGGCAGAAATAATATTATTTTTCCTGATAAATTCCACCGCACTTTGCGGGTAATCACTTTTATAGATCCCGAAACCTGATTCTCTTTCAAAATTTAACAATTTATACAGGTTATTTCCCGGAAGCAGAATTATTCCGGCTAATAATATTAATGCAGGGATATAAGTATATACAGGATTATTCTTAACTGAAAGCTTATCACTTCTGCTGATTAAATTACCGGCAGCTATTACAATAATACCGGCTGATACCGCCATATAATCAACTGCAAAGCGTGAATTACGGAATGAAAGGAGCAAAAATACCAGTAAAACTGAAAAAAGGAACCATTGCTTTTGCCTGAATAAAAAGAAAAATGAAAAAGCTGAAAGAGCAAGAAAAGAATAATAAACATAAATAAATATTGTACCGCCAAATAAACTGCTGAAGGGTGAATACCATTCAAAAACTTCGCTTAACATTTTCATCTGCATATGCATGTAAACATATAAATAGGTATTAAAGCCATGAGGATTTACCAGCAGAGCTGCAGCAGAAAGCATGTAAATTAAAGTAAGTTTTTTTATTATTGGTTTCCGGGTTTCAGCAGGAATAGTACTTTTATTTTTTTTCAGCCTTATAATTTCTGTAATAATATAAATTGTAAGAATTACAAATCCTGAAAGCACACCCATATGCATATTTGCCCATAAAAGGAAAAGAACAGGAATAAAGTAAATTAATTTTTTATTTTCATTATTGTACTGAAAGCTGATAAGCAGGTATAATAATAGTACAGAAAACAGGTATGAAATAATCTGGGGCTTTATCAGCATTCTTTCAAACAATCCGGCAGCAAGAAGAATAAAAATAATATAGGAAATAAATATATTCAGCTTCAGCTTTTGTGAAACTTTTATAAGCAATAAGAACATTAACAGAAAAATCAGTGTTCGGAAAAGAGAAATTCCGGGATAACCTGAAACAGAATAAATGTTATAGATCAGTACATCAAATCCCCATTCAAAAGGTATCCATTTCTGCCCTTCTGTAACAAAACCGAAAACATCTTCAGAAGGAATGGTTTTGTTTTCAGTAATATATTTACCGGTCTGTAAATGCCAGAAAATATCATCATCACCTGAAATTTTAAAGGTAGTAAGCAGAACAATAAATATCAGCATTAAACCGGGTAAAAAATAATCTTTTAAAAGAACAGACAATTTTCCGGGTTTTGAGTTAAGTTCGGCAGTTTTTTTCTTCTTCATTACCGGCAAATATAGTTTTTTAGGTCAAAATTTATAAGCAAAAATCAATGTATATAATGGTAGGATTTATATAATTATATTGGACTTGATTAGTCCGATATTAAGCACTATGTTTAAAAAATTTTACAATCAATTATAAGCATATGGAAAAAAAATTTTGTTGCTATAAACTATATAAAATGTAAAGAGCATTACCGTGAACGATTTGAACATTTATTTGCAACCAGGGCAGGTGCAATTGACCGTATGCCCGGTTTTAAATTTATGGAAGTATTAAAACCTATTGATAACAGTGATAATTATTTAATTGTAAGCCACCGGGATAGTGAAGAAACATTTAAAAGCTGGACAAAATCACCTGAGTTTATTGAAGGACACAAACGCGGGTTTGAAGATATTAAAATAGCCAATGAAAAAGGTGAAGAGCCGCCAATGCACTCAAACTTTAAAACCTATAATGTAATTTAAAAATGACTTTTGAAAAAACAGCTAAATGGATAAAAAAGCTTGGTTTCTGGGGTTTTTTATTCTTTCTGGTGAAAGGATTACTGTGGCTGATAATTCCGGCTGCAATTGCATACTTTTCTGCTAACTGATAAAAAAATTTATATAATTTATAATTCTAACTTCAAGGAACACGGGCTCTAAACCTTAAATTTAATACTGGTATAAAATTAGAGTCTTAAGCATTCAACTCATCCGATGACTGCAGTCATCGGATGAGTATAATTGTTTTACTTCACCAATACCATTTTATTCACAAGCTTCATCCCGCCGGCATTCAGCTCATAAAAATATACCCCGCTTGCCAGCCCGGAAGCATTGAATTCAATTTCATACTCCCCTGCCCGCAGTTCACTGCTAATAAGTTGTTTTACAGTTTTACCGCTTATATCATACACAAAAAGTTTTGTTAAAACAGGGTTAAAGCCTGTTTTGGCTCCGGGTATTGAGAACTTAATTTTTGTAGACGGATTAAACGGATTTGGATAGTTCTGGCTTAAGCTGAAATCTTTCGGCATAAAACCGGATACCGGTTCAATTCCAACCAGCGGATTATCACCATATACCCCATTATGCCTGCTGTTGTACTGAAACATGGGAATAATTATACGATTTGCAGTAAATGTTACTCCAGTATTCCATAAATAAACATAAGTGTATGCCGGATTTGAGAAAACCCCGCCTGAACCTGAGATATCAAGTATACCGTCGCGGTTAAGGTCACCCAGCATAGGTGTACTGAACATAGTGGTACCGTCAACATTTACATCCCATCCTGCCACGGGTGTACCATTATGGTTAAAGGCCAGGTATTTTCCCCTTCCGCCGGAAGTTGTATTATCATCAACAATTAATTCCATATTATTATCGTTATCAATATCAGCTATAGAAACCTGGTTATTGATAGCGTTAAGCAGCGGTACGGGAAAGCCTGAAAGATAAACACCGTTCTTATTCCATACATACAATTGATCCGATGGAGTTCCGCTTAAAACCTGGTCGCCAACGGCAATATCAATTATATTATCGCCGTCAATGTATCCAACTGCGGGCGGACCGTATATCCAGTAAACAGTCGGCTGGGGCCAGCCGGTTAATAATGTTCCGTTATTTTTCAGGACATAAACATAACCTCCGCTGCCAAGTACATGAGTGCCGAAAATTATTTCGCGTATGTTATCACCGTCTATATCTGCAAGTACCGGAGATGAATACGAATTCACATCACCATTTGGCATTGTGTATGGAAATCCGCTTAACGGGTTTCCGTCTTTATCCCAGGCATAAAGCGATGAATAAGATTCAGATACAATTTCAGGAATACCGTCACCTGTGATATCACCAACAGCAGAGCTCGATGCCGGAACGTGATTTATTGTCTTTGGCCAACCGGGATAAACAACACCGTTTCCGCTGTAAACCCAAACTTCACCGGAGCCGGAAAGTCTTTTGTTCACAATAATTTCAAGTCCCCCGCTGTTGTTAATATTTGCAAGCACGGGAGTTCTTGAGCTGTAGCCATGATTAATAGGAAAGCCCGGAACCGGTGTACCGTTCTTTCTGAAAGCATAAATAAATCCGCCGGAAGTAAGCCCGTGATTGGTAACAACTATTTCTTCCTGCCCGTCACCGTCGATATCCCCGAACGCAGGCGAGCATTCAAGCTGGTAAGTAGGAACCGTCTGCGGCCAGCCCGGAACATTTGAGCCGTCAAAATTCCATGCCTGAACAGTATAGCCCATGTTCCTGACGATTTCCAAATCATTATCACTATCCATATTGCATATAATTCCGCCTTCGTATGTTGCGCCGCTGGTTGTTTTTGGAAAACCTGAGAACAACGGAAATGAATCTATATTATATACAGTATTGTAATTATTTTTGCCGTCCGTTTCAAGAACATTTATATAGCCCATTACATCCGGTATAACCGGTTTATTCAAATCTGGTTTCAGAAATTGAGAATATTGTTCTGCGGTTAATGCCGCAAAAAACATGATTAATACTATAAGTATTTTGCAGTAATTATTCATTATTTATATTACAGTTAATTTTAAATGGAATTTATTTTTAAATAATATGTTCATTATAATGTAAGCTAATTTAGCTTATTTACATATTTTATACAGTATAAATATTGATATAACCGGATATAAACCGCATTTTTACTTTGTTATTAAAATCCCGTAAGACTATATTTACAGTTCACAAATGACAAGAATTTTTACAATTTTACTGGTTTTTCAGGCTTTTTTAGCTGTTTCCTGGTCGCAGGATGAGCCTAAAAATCCAAAAGCAGTTGAGCTTTTCATCGAAGCTAAAACATTTGAGCTTAAGGATAACTATCTAGCTGCTATAGAAAAATACAACCAGGCTTTGAAGCTTGAAAAAGCTGCAGGAATTTATTTTGCGCTTGCCAGGCTTTATTCCAATGTAACACAGCACCAGAAATCTTTAGAGTACGGCCTTGAAGCAGTAAAGCTGAATCCCGAAAACGCAGATTACAAAGAGCATGTTTCAGATACTTACATAATTTTAGGTGACTACAATAACGCCCTTAAATATATGCAGGATATTTACAAAAAACGTCCGGATGATATTAACCTGATATACAATATCGGCAGAATGTATGAGGCATTAAAAATGCCGTCAGAAGCTCTGAAATATTATGAAAATATTACAGAAAATTACCAGTATGATGAAACTGTTCTGCTGAGAATGGCAGATATATATGAATCATTCAATGATTATGCCAATACTGCAGCTGTTGTGGAAAAGCTGCTTGTACTGAATCCAACAGATATTAATCTGAAATATTCAGCTGCAGCCATGTATGTTAAAATACCTGATTATGACAGGGCTATAAGCATTTATGAGGAAATATTAGGTACAAATCCTAACAACAGGGATGTGCAGACTGAAGTTATAAAGCTTTACTTCAGGCAGCACAGAAACACTGAAGCATTTGAAAAGTACAGCAAGCTTATTAATAAAGACAGTATTGATTTTATAACAAAGATGGATGTGGCAATAGCATTCATGCAGGCAGCGGCAGAAGATAAAGAAGCCATGGGTGTTTCAAAGAATATCCTGCAAAACCTGCAGAGCGCTTACCCGGGCGAGTGGATGCCGGAATTTTACCTTATATATATTGATGCCAAAGAAAATCCCCAGGCTGCTGAAGAAAAATTCACAAGCCTGCTTGCAAGAAATGATACTTCTGCAGAGCTTTATGTACAGGTTGGATTTTATTACTATGAAAACAACAATTTTAAATCCGCAATAAATATTTTCAGCAAAGGTTCGGAAAAATTCCCGGATGATTTCAGGCTCCACTATCTAACCGGAAATTCATATTACAGAATTGGTGATAACAGGTCAGCCCTGCCTTACCTGCAGGAAGCAATGAAGCTTAGTCCCAATGACTTAAATACTCTAAGTACTCTTGGCCTGGTATATGATGACCTGAAGATGAACAGAGAGTGCGCGGAGCTTTATGAACATGCATTCAAATATTACCCTGATAATATACAGCTTCTGAATAATTATGCTTATCACCTTTCAGAGATCGGCGAAAAGCTGCAGGAAGCAAAGGAAATGTCAAAAAAGACAATTGAAAAAGAGCCTGATAATGCTTCATATCTTGATACGTACGGCTGGATATTATTTAAGCTGAAAGATTATAAAAATGCAGCTGTATATATTGAAAAAGCAGTAAAGATAAGCAAGAACGAGACCCTGCTCGATCATTTAGGTGATGTTTATGAAGCGCAGGGAGAAATAATTAAAGCTCTTAAGGCATGGAATGAAGCTCTTCAGCTAAATCCTGAAAACGATACGATCAGGCAGAAAGTAAATAAATACAAATAATACAATATACAAATTTTCATTATTTACAATATTAATATTACTATAAAATGAGCGAACAAATTGTACACAATGTTATTATAATAGGTTCAGGTCCCGCAGGTTTAACAGCAGCATTATATACAGCAAGGGCAAATCTTAATCCGGTTGTATTTGAAGGTATGCAGCCGGGCGGACAGCTTACAATTACAACAGAAGTAGAAAACTATCCAGGGTTCGAGCACGGTATTATGGGTCCCGAGCTGATGGATATAATGCGCAAACAGGCACAGAGATTCGGGGCTGACTGCCAGTTTAAATATGTAGATAAAGTCGATTTTTCATCACGTCCTTTTAAAATGTATGTAAACGGAGCTGAACATCTTGCAAATGCTGTAATAATAGCAACAGGGGCATCAGCAAAGCTGCTTGGCCTGCCAAGCGAATCTGAATACATGGGCTTCGGTGTATCAGCATGCGCAACCTGCGACGGATTTTTCTTTAAAGACCAGCGTATAATTGTTATCGGCGGCGGCGATACAGCGATGGAAGAAGCTAATTACCTCACCAAGTTCGGAAAAGAAGTAATGATAGTACACAGGCGCGAAGAGTTCCGCGCTTCGAAAATAATGCTTGAAAGAGCTAAAAAGAATCCCAAGATTAAGCTTGTAACCGATACAGTACTTGAAGAAGTTATTGGTGTTAATGAAGGCGGTAAAAAACGGGTTACTCATGCTAGGCTTAAAAATGTTAAAACCGGGGAAGTAAAGGACCATGAAGTTGAAGGTATCTTCCTTGGCATAGGGCATAAACCAAATACCGATATTTTTAAGGGGCAAATAGAGCTTGAAGATACCGGTTATATAAAAACCAGCAAGGCAGATACAAGAACCAATATAGAAGGAGTTTTTGCCTGCGGAGATGCGCAGGATCATACTTACCGCCAGGCTATCACAGCAGCAGGCTCAGGATGTATGGCTGCTATAGATGTAGAAAGATACCTGGAATCACTTCACGGTTAATTTAATTAATTTTATTTATTTTGCGGGGATAGAATTCAATTCTATCCCTTTTTTATGGCTGATAAATTCGCAAATATTGCTTTTAATATACCGCTGGAAAAGCTGTTTACCTATTCTGTTCCGCCGGAATTTGCAGATTTTTTAAAACCGGGAATGAGGGTACTTGCCCAGTTCGGCAAAAAGGATATTACAGGAATTGTAATTTCACTTTCCGGGAAAACTGAGCTTGATTCAGTTAAGCCTGTAAAAAAAGTGCTGGATAGCGAACCAATTCTGAACGGTGAAATGCTTGAGTTCTGCAAATGGATCTCTGCATATTATATATGCCCTTTGGGCGAAGTAATATTTGCTGCAGTACCCAAAGGCATTACAGTTGAATCAAAAGTACTGTTCAGGGCTGCAGCTAAAATTCCGGCAGCGCCATATACAACCCTGCAGAAAAATATTATTTCACTTCTCAGCCAAAAACCACTTACCATAAAACAAATTTCGGTCAGATTAAAATCACCCAGCGTAAGAAGCGCTGTTCAAAGTCTGGCGGCAAAAGGGGTTCTGCTTCAGGAAGAGATCCTTGAAAGCGAAAGCTCAAAAGCTAAATTTGAAAGGTATGTGAAATTTGACCTGCTGGATGAGTTCAGTGATTATACAAAAGATTCGCTTGAAATATTCTTTAAGGAAAATAAATTCCGCTCCTCCTGCCAGCCTAAAGTACTAAAATATCTTATAGAAAATCAAATTTCAGAAGCCAAAGCTTCTGATATACTTAAAAATACAAAATCAGCACTTTCAGTATTAAAGTCACTGGAAAAACGTGAATTTTTAACACTGTTTCAGAAGGAAGCAAACCGCGCAGGTGAGCATGAATTCAGCCCGGATACAGAAATAAAAGAGCTGAACCCTGACCAGAAATCAGTTTTAAAAGAAATTAACGGTGCAGCCGGAAGCTTTAAAACATTTTTGCTGCATGGTGTAACCGGCAGCGGGAAAACTCAGGTATATATAGAGGCAATTAAGAAAATGCTTGATGAAGATAAAACTGCGATTGTTCTTGTTCCTGAAATTTCGCTTACACCCCAGCTGATACACCGTTTTAAAAATTACTTTGATGATTCCGCAGGAGTTATTCACAGCAGGCTGAGTGACGGGCAGAGGTATGATGTATACAGAAGAATACGCAGCGGGGAAATAAAAATTGTGATAGGAGCACGTTCTGCCCTGTTTGCACCTTTGGAAAATTTAGGGATAATAATTGCCGATGAAGAACACGATCACTCATACAAGCAGACGGACAAAAATCCGAAATATAATGCCAGGGATGCTGCAATTATGAGAGCTAAGCTCAACAACGCAGTTGTTGTGCTTGGTTCAGCAACACCTTCAATGGAAAGCTACTATAACTATAAAGCAGGTAAATATTCACTGCTGGAGCTTCCCCACCGCGCCTTAAAAACCAAACAGCCGAAAGTAGAAATTGTAAATATGCTGGATGAGCTGCGGAACCCAAGCAAGTATAAAAAATACGAAACAGCAGAGCAGCGAGTGCTCTCTTCAAGGCTGATTGCATATATTGATTCCGCTTTAAAGCATAAGCAGAATGTAATTCTTATGCAGAACCGAAGGGGTTACTCCGCTTACCAGCAGTGCCTTGACTGCGGAACAGTAAAAATGTGCCGCAACTGTGATATTACAATGATATATCACAAACATAAGAATAACCTGCGCTGCCACTACTGCGGAGCAGCTGAAAGCCTTCTGAATAACTGCGAAATATGCCAAAGCCCGAACCTTAAGCTTGTAGGTGTTGGCACTGAAAAAATCGAAGAAGAGATACACAGGCTTTTTCCAGCAGCAAAAACCATGCGAATGGACGCCGATACTGTAAAAGGTAAAGACGCACACCGAAAAATTTTAAAGGCATTTCATGAAGGAGAGTTTGATATACTTATTGGTACGCAAATGATATCAAAAGGTTTAGACTTTCCGAATGTGTATCTTGTGGGGGTTATATCAGCAGATATCGGGTTATTTATTCCTGATTTCCGTGCTTCGGAAAAAACATTCCAGTTATTGATGCAGGTATCAGGCAGGTCCGGCAGGATAAGCGATAACGGCAAGGTTGTGATACAGACTATGAATCCGGATAACTATATTTACCCGCTGGTTGAAAATCATGATTATAGAGCATTTTTTGAAAAAGAAATTAAGCACAGGCAGCTGCACCGCTATCCCCCGTTTTCGAAAATGATACTTATAGAAGTATCCTCTCCATTACAGGTTGAAGTGAATAATCATGCATGGAAAATATTCCATCATCTGAACGGGAAACTTATACATTGGGGAAGTGAAATTCATATTGAATTGCTTAAGCCTGCCCCGGCACTGATCTATAAGATCAAAAATATTTTCAGGATGCATATAATTCTGAAGGTAATGAAATCATCGGGTGAAAATATTCACCAAAGCGAAGCTTTGATGAAAGACCTGCTTGAATTTACCGGAAATCTGAAGCTTAAATCTACAGAAAGGGTTGATATAGATGTTGACCCGCTGAGTTTTTATTAAATATTAAACTATAACCAGGTCAATCCACCTGTGTTCTGTATCAACTTTAAGTACTCTAACCTTAACTTTATCGCCTATCCTGTACATTTTTCTGCGCCTTCTTCCTACAATGCGGTAGTTCTGCTGGTCTAATATATAATAATCATCATTCAGGTCGCGCAGGCGTACCATTCCCTCGATCATAGTATCCGTCATTTCAACATATATACCGTATTCACTTATTCCGGATACTATTCCGCTTAATACTTTTCCAACGCTTGACTCCATATACTGGCACTGAAGGATCTTTATAGCTTCCCGTTCTGCCTGTGTAGCATTAATTTCTGTTTCGGTTGACTGTTTGCATATATCCGGCAGCTGTTTGTGATAATGCTGAGCGCGTTTTGCGTTCAGACCATTTAATACTTCGAAAAGTATCCTGTGAACAATCAGATCAGGGTAACGGCGGATGGGAGAAGTAAAATGCGTATAAAAATCAAATCCAAGCCCGTAATGCCCTATATTTTCTTCTGAATAAACAGCTTTAGACATAGCCCTGATGGTTATATCATTTATTAGGAATGCCTCCGGCCTGCCTTCAATTTCAAGCAGCATTTTCTGAATTGAACGTTTGTTATCGGGATCAAGCTTGATACCGAACTGCCTAACGAACTGCGAGAGCTCTGCTATGCGTTTTTTATCCGGAAGGTCGTGCACCCTGTAAACAAACGGCGGCTTTTTTTTCTGTCTTTCGATAAAAAGTGTTACACATTTATTTGCGATCAGCATAAAATCTTCAATCAGCCGCATCGATTCCAGCCGTTCTTTAGGCTTAATGCTTTTTATCAGCCCGTTTTCAATTTCTGCTTTAACTTCGGTAGATTCAAAATCAAGGCTGCCTTCATCCATACGTTTTTTAAAAAGTATATGATGAAGCTCATTCATTTCATTCAGCTTATCATAATAAAGCCCTTTACCGTCATCAAGTATGTTCTGAACTTCTTCATATGTAAAGCGTTTTTTGCTGTTGATAACGGATTTATGAATATTGTATTTTATAACATTGCCTTTAGTATCAATTTCCATAAAGCATGAAAATACCAGGCGGTTTACTTTTTCTTTAAGCGAGCAGATATCATTTGAAAGCTTTTCAGGGAGCATAGGAACAACATCATTCATTAAATAAACGCTTGTTCCGCGCTTCAGCGCTTCTTCATCCAGAGCTGAACCTTCGGTAACGTAATGGCTTACATCAGCAATATGAACCCCAAGGTAAAAATTCCCGTTCTTAAGCCGGTTGAGCGAAATTGCATCATCAAAATCCTTAGCATCAACGGGGTCAATAGTAAAAATCATCTCATCTCTAAGATCAACCCTTTTTGCAATTTCTTCTTCAGAAATTTCAAATTTTCCGGCTGATTCCATTTCAGAAACTTCATCTTTAACATCTTTGGGAAATGTTTTTGTAAGCCCGTATTTTTTTATCAGGGCTTTGAATTCGGTTTTAACATCGCCGGCTTTTCCTAAAATGCGGGTAATTTTGCCTTCGGGTGAAAGGTCCTGGTACTCCCAGTTAACGATCTCACAAATTACCTTATCGCCGTTTACGGCGCCTTTTAAGCTGTTTTTAGGGATAAAAATATCTTTACGGAACTTTCTGTCATCAGGAATAACAAACGCATAATCTTCACCTTTGCTGCTGAACTGAAGCTTGCCGACTATGCTGTGCTTTGCCCTTTTAATGATTTTTTCAACAATTGCTTCTTTTTCATTGCTGTAGGCGTATTCTATAATAGTAACTTCTGCCCTGTCACCCGGCAATGCAGTAAGCAAATTGCGTTTTTTAACGGGCAGTATTCTTGTGCCGCTATCAGTATGAACTTCAGCTGCATACTCATTTTTTGAATCAAGGATTATTACTGCTTCATAAAACGAGGAATTGCTGTTTGATTCATAATATTTGCCGTTTTTCTGCAGCTCACCTGCTTCAACAAGCTCACGCAGTAAATTCCTAAGCTCTGCTTTCAGGGATTTATTTAAACGCAGCATCACGAACAGTGCATTGAACTTCACAGAGAGTGAAGGAGACCTCTTAAATAGATTTAAAACCTGCTGCTTTATTTCGGGAAGCTTTTGTTTGCCCAATTTTAATATTTTATTTTATATGTTAAGCCGGCCCGGGTATCAAAGCCCTGGTCTTCTATAAAAAGATTTTCGTATGTTCTGGATATCTGTATCATCAGGTTGTTAGAAACATCCATGTTTAACATTTTATTCAGCGGGTATTCCAGGCTTACTTCAAGATTATTGATATTGCTTAATATTTTTCCGCCGAATTTTACAACAGCATCACCGAAAGCCGAAGTGATCTTAATATCTGTATTGCTTATATTACCGCCGGTGTAAATAACTTCGGTATTTACGATAAACGGAGCAATATTTCTAAGGGCTTCATAAAGAAGCGAAGAGGCAAATCCGGATGTAACATTATTGCCCAGGCTGCCAAGGGCTGTAGTTCCTACAGGTATAGGTCCGCCGAATAACAGGTAAGATATTGCTTTAGTTTCAATATCCGGCCCGGTTTGAATGTTATCATTATCATCTTTTAGTGAAAGTGTGAGCTTAGGCTGGTATCTTGTACCTGTAATATCCAGTACTACATACATTATTTCCTGCTTGTCATCAACAGTTCTGATGTTCTTATATTCAGCTTTAATAGTAAGGGCGGGATTGTTATAGTCGCCGTTAAAATCAAGGTAACTATCCCTGATGGAAAAATTCTTATAAAACCTGTAATATGAATCACCCACAATATACAGCCTGCCGAAAAGCTGGAACCTCCTGTCAGGTGTCCTGTTATCAAGCTTTAAATTTCCCATAAATTCACCGTTCAGCTCTTCACGGGTAAGGCTGTTCATATTTACATTAACATTGATATTCCTTTCCATAACAATATCCAGATCATAAGTTATATAATCGGCAACAGTTGGTTCGCGTTTTTCAAGAATATAGTTATATCTAAGGAACGGATCTAAATTACCAATATCATCTTCTGAAATAGTAATAGAAGTATCAAGAAACCTGTACCCTGCAGAGTCAGTCAGTATCCTGTAAGTAAAATCATCGCTGTAGATATCGTAAGCAAGGCTGGATATAGCCGGGAAGAAAAGCTTGGCGTTTTTTATCCTTAGCTGACCCGAAACAAGCAGGTTCCGTAAATTACCTTTAATACGGATCGGGGGATCGCCAATTCCGCCCAGCATTTCGCCGTAAAATCCGAACCTGTTCTGTATCGAAGAACCATCGAGAAAATACATATCACCTGATGTAGTCAGATCTATATCATTAACGCTTAACCCGGCAAAATTAATTTTGCCGAATACATCAATGTGCCTTGTATTATCCCTGTCGTTATATATCCTGAATCTTTCTACTACAAGGTCAGATTTATCGGTTTTAAGGCTGGTTTCAAACCTGTAATATAAACCATTCCATGTAAAAAAGAGCCTTCCTTTGGTAATATTTGCATTTCCGGTCAGAACCGGGTCAGCCACAGTGCCTTTGGCAGAAATTTCACCGTCAAGGAATCCCCTCAGATCAGTAAAATTGGGAATAGCTTTACTGAAAAAGTTTATCTGGAAGTTTGATGCTTTAAGATTAAGGTCCAGGGGACTGGTTAAAACATTTACATAAGTAGCACTGTCGGGTGTTTTAAACGGATTGTTAAACGGAACATTTCCTGTAAGCCTTAACTTACCCTGCCCCTGTGCATTTGTCATCAGAATATCAGTTGACAGGTTATTGTTGTAATAATCGATAAATGCATCTACCCTTCCCACCCTGTTATTATCATATCTTAAAAGACTGGTATTCATTTCTACACCAAGTTTTGGGTCAGATAAACTTCCTTTGAAGGTCAACAACAGCCTTCTGATGTTGCCTTTGAACAATGATTCAAAATCATCTCTTCTGGGTCTTTTCTTTGTACCATCCGGATTATTGATAAGTTCAATTAAAGCAGGTATATTGATATTTGTTGCTTCAGCATAAACATCACTTGAATCGGTAAATGAATATGTACCGCCTAGGCTAAGGTTTGCATAATCACCGTCAAGCTCGAACCTGTTTATATTTATATGCTGGCTTCCGGAATATGGATGATAGCTTAAACTTATATGTTCTGTATTGAATAAATTAATTTTGCTGTATGCTGCATAAAGTGTATCTATTAACAATGAAACTGAATCACGGGAAAGATCAATTTTACCGTTCATTGCAATCTTTATCAAGGAGTCCTGTTCTGCGCTTAAAGAAAAAAGCTGGTTAGAATTATTAAGCACCAGGCTGGTTCTTACACTGTCATAAATCCTGGTTCCAAGCCTTAATGTATCGGTGTAAAAATTAATCGAAGATGTAAACGAACCAAAATCACCTTTAGGTTCAAATTTATAATTTGGATAGCTGTTAAAATGCCTGAATTCTGAAACTGAATTTTTTATTACAAAAACTGTATCTTTATATGAAAAATTATCAAGCTGAACTTTTGTATAGCCTTCAAAGCCGGTTGCAGAATTTTTAATGGTACCGCGCAGTTCGCCGTCAAGGTACATATCACTCAGGAAAAACATTTTGGAAACAGCTTCGGGGTCTTTGGTCTTAAGATCATATGTAAAATTCATATCAGAGCTTACTATGTTAACCGGCTGAACAGGCAGAAGTGTATCAAGATTGAATTTTTTTGTAATCTCATTCTGAATCATAACAACATTCCCTGCAATTACATTGCCAATTTCCGCAATTTTAAAGCTTCCTTTAACATTAAGGTCAACAAGATTACTGCTTAAAACAACATAATCACTGGTACCGCTGGTAGATATTTTGAGGTTAATTGGAGTCGCAAGAAAATCATAATTCCCGTAATATGAATTTGCCAGGTTAATATCATAAGTTCCTTCAAGCCTTCGGGAGAAATTCCGTGCCCGTTGATATCAAATGCAAATGTTAAGCTGCTTTTATCGGCAGTATTTTTAGTAAACTGCGAAATATCAAGGTTCCTGACATTCCCTTTAAGATTGTAAACCGGGTCATTAAAATTCCGGACATTTATATTTCCTTTGACCATAGTTTCAAATTTGCCGGAAGCATACTGGACATCTGCCTCTATATTATACCCGCGTAAATTCAGTATACCCTGAGAGCGGTCAATTTTCTGTTCAAGCAGCTTTGTGTCCCTAAGTTCATATTTTAATGTAGTATTTATAACGCCAAGAGCAAACCCACTGCCAATTGCTTCTATGTGCCCGTTAATACTGCTTTCAAGCTTCGGGTCCCTAATAACTTTCCCAATATTACCTTCGGTCACATCAACAGAAGTGCTGTAATTAATATTGGGAGTTTTAAGGTTCATGTTAAAAAATCCTTTTGCATTTCCTGCAGATGAACGCACATCAAAAGTTGATTCAAAATCAAGCGGCTCTCCTTTATACGAAACATTCCCAGTAACAACACCAAGATGAGTGTAATCCGGGATTGGAAGTCCGGGGGTATAACGTTTGGTATCTTCCGGGTCTATTCTGAATTCAGTAGTTCTAACATTAAGCCAAAGGTGTTCAGGGTCAATTAAGTTAACCAGCTCACCAGAAAAACCCATATCTGTATTGGGAGTTTTAAGCCTGCAGATTTCAACATCAATATCATCAAATTTGCCTTTGCATTTCAGCTCGAAGAAAAGGTCACCGTCAAGGAAATCAACTGCCGGCAGAAAAGCTTTAAGGTCATCAAAGTTAAAGTTTTTGCCAACCAGGCTAAGCCTCAGATCTTTTCCTTTAAATGACGGCAAACCCTCTACTTTCATTAGGTCAAGTTTATCAATAAATACATAATCCATCTGCAGCCAGCTTTTTGAAGTTTCGATATTAAGCCTGTTAATTTCTGCGCGTGATTTTGAAATATAAAAATCTCCGGAGAGCCCTTTCAGATCAAAACCGAAATTGGAATTGAATCCAAGATGATTTATCCAAAGCTGAACGGCATTTTTATCGTATTGAGCTTTTGTTTCTAGGACAAGATTGCTGATTTTTAGGTTACCTGTATTAAAATGCTGTGAAGTAGGTATCAAAAGCTCTTTTACGGGCAGGTCCTGAGGTTTTGAGTCAAGCATGGTGAAATTAAGATTTTCGATCCTGAGTCTCTGCACATTAATCTTCCAGTCAAATTCAGAAGAATCTGCGGTTGTATCTGAGCTTTGAAAAAGGTAGACAAAATTGAACAATGAATCACCTTTATCACCCTGAATTCTGACAAAGTTTACTGTTGGGTTATTTAGTACAGCTTCCTTAATTTCTATAGTACTGTTAAGAAGCGCAAAAATATCAAAATTCAGCTTAACTCTATCTGCTCTTAACATTTCATCATTTTTTACATTCAGCACAACATCTTTTACGATAATTTCGCTAAAGAAATTGCCTTCAAGCTCTCCGATATTTATCGAAGACTGCTTTAAAGTAAAATTATCATTAAGTATACCTGTAAGGTAATCCTTAACAAAATTCCTGAAAAATGATGTTTGAGTTATTGAGACAAGCAGGGTAAAAAAAAGCAGCAAAATGGAAAAAATAAGTATTAGTGAAGATAATATCTTCCGTTTCTTACGGGGTGTTTTTTGTGTTTCTATTTTTTTAACTTCAGCCAAATAAATTATTTAGTGTAAAGCTGAATAATCTTATCAATAATATTCGTAGAAGAATTATTTTCAACGAATTTAATGCGTTTAATTTCTCCGCCGTAAGATTTAACTATATCAGCGCCTATAATTTTATCTTCATCCCAGTCTGCGCCTTTAACCAGAATATCCGGTTTAATTTTACTTATCAGGTTAAACGGGGTATCTTCACTGAATATTACAACATAATCAACAGGTTTCAGGTTCGCCAGTACAATAGCCCTGTTTTCTTCAGGAACGACCGGCCGTTTTTCGCCTTTTATCATCTTAACGGAGCTGTCTGAATTCAATCCTACAATTAATATATCACCAAGCGATTTTGCCTCTGATAAATACTCAACATGCCCCCGGTGAATAATATCGAATACACCGTTAGTGAAAACAATCTTTTTATTTTCTGACTTAAGCTTTTCAACAAACCCCAGGTCATCACTTATTTTAAAAATATTCTTCAAATCGATAATTACTTTTTACCTTTTTACTTTTTGCCTTTTTACTTTTTATAAGAATCAATCAATGCCTGTTTGAAAATGGGAATTATTCCGACCTCTTCGCAGACAATTCCGGCAGCCTGGTTGGCAAGCATTACCGCTTCAATGATATTTGC
>LLZO01000139.1 GCA_001567545.1 Candidatus Tepidiaquacellales bacterium OLB5 | reverse complement strand
CAACCTTTCCAAGTACATGAGCAACTTCCGGAACAGATTTAATGATCTTATCCTGCATCTGCATTATTCTTTTTGCCTCGGTAATTGAAACATTAGGAAGTGTAGTTGGCATAAACAGCAGACTTCCTTCATCCAGAGTCGGCATAAATTCAGAACCTCTGCTCATAATTAAAGGTACGGTAATAATTAAAGCCAATACATTGAGCGCAAGAGTTGTTTTCCTGTATTTTAATGCAAGGTTTAATACCGGTTCATAAAGCATCCTGAAGAATTTGCTAACCGGGTTTTTGTGTTCAGGATAAAACTTTCCGCGCATAAATAAGGTCATAAGCATCGGAACGAGTGTAATAGTAATAATTGCTGAGCCTGCCAGGGCAAATGTTTTGGTAAATGCCAGAGGATGAAAAAGCTTACCCTCCTGGCCTTCCAGTAAAAATACAGGTAGAAATGATACTACAATAATTCCAATTGAAAAAAATATAGCCCTTCCCACTTGTTTAGCTGATTTAACTGAAATTTCCGTATAATCTATTGTTCCGCCGTTTAATGAAGCTGCTGCCAGGTTTCTGTATGCATTTTCAACCATTACTATCGAAGCATCTACAAGCACACCAATGGAAATAATGAGACCTCCAAGGCTCATTATATTTGAAGTTATATTAAACTGTTTCATCAGAATAAATGCAATAAGGATCGAAACAGGAATTTCTATTATAATTCTGATAGCGCTCCGCCAGTGAAATAAAAAAAATCATAACTATCAGACTGACTACAATTGCTTCCTCAATTAAAGAGTCTTTGAGTGTATTGATAGCATTATGTATTAAATCACTCCTGTCATATGAAGTTTCTATTTTAACACCATCGGGCAATCCTTTTTCCAGTTCAGCAAGTTTTTCTTTAACTCTTTCAATAACATCCGAAGCATTTTCACCATACCTCATAACTATAATACCGCCAACAACCTCACCTTCGCCGTTCATATCCAGCAGGCCGCGCCTGGTATCTCCGCCAATCTGTACAGTTC
>LLZO01000138.1 GCA_001567545.1 Candidatus Tepidiaquacellales bacterium OLB5 | reverse complement strand
AAAAATACATTACAAGCGGCGCATCATATAAAAAGGTAATTTTTATCTTCAGCCATGGCTTTTTCAAAAAAATTAACCAGGGGGATTAAAAAGCTTTTTGAAAGTTCATAATCAGCTTTTCTGAGGAAAGGCTTTAACACTGCCAGTATAAAGGGTGAAAAGAATTTTTTCATTTTTTTCAGCTCATTTATAAAATCGAATGAAAAGCTACGTATTGATAACTTATCTTTAAATACCAGCACACCTGTATCCGATGGCGGTATTCCCATAGGTGCGGTAGAAGCAGCATTCAGAATTTTATCAACCAGCTCCTGCTCAATCGGCTTGTTTTTAAAATCCCTTATACTTCTCCTGGAAACCAGCAGGTTGTAAAGCTCATTATACCCTGCCCTGCTGTTTCTGTGCGGCTGCTTTATGAAATCTTCCGCAGAAAGTGTTCTGCCTTCAACAACAATTGCCCCTGAAGGACAAACCGCAGCACACTGCCCGCATCCAAAACAGCCGAAGAGCGGTTCACGTGAAACAACAAGCTTATTGTTTTCTATCTTAAGCGAAAAATCCTTGCAGATATCAACACAAATGCCGCACAGATTGCATTTATTCCGGTCTATGATTATTTCTGCATTTTTATCTGTTCTGGAAGTAGGGATAGCCATAATAATTAGTTATTTATTTAAGCAATTATAATACTTACGGCAGGAACATAAAATGATAACTGTCATTTTAAAAAATGATAATAGTAGCAATAAAAAAAGCCGTTTTAAAAACAAAACGGCTTTAAGCGTTAACAAATATGAAAAAATCATCAGCTTTCCAGAACCGGCTCAACAATCATCACAACATCCATACTATTGGAAATTTCCCTGTTTTTCTGGATAGTAACTTCGCACTCCCAGGCATGTGCATTTGCATCTTTAAAGCTGAATACATTAGTGTAAGTTTCATCTGAACTTACTCTTGAATCAATTTTCTCCCATTTATGCTTTTGGGCAAGCCTGTCGCAGAAATAATCCGCAAATTTCTCTGCGGTCAGCTCTGTGGCAATAATGTATTCATACTTCAGCTTTTGTGCTTCAGTACTGCTGTCACCGGCAAAAACCGCGGTACCGGTAATCAAGCTATGAAGGGCAAGACCGAGGGCGATAAAGAGAACTTTTTGCATAGCTTTAAATTTAGTTTATGGAAAAGAATGTTTAAATAAACTTATAACAAAAACCGGGCTGCTAGAAATTGAATTCATAGCTTACCTTGAAATATCTCCTTGTATACTGCAGGCGGTCACCATCCAGATTTAACACCAGATATACGTTGCTTCCGCCGAAAAATTCATATTGTACCATTGTATTCCAGAGTGCGCGCCTGCCGTAGGTATCTTTCTGGAAGTATGACCTGAGGTACAGCTTATCAAAAACTTTCAGATCGAGCTTAATGCTGTAAATTGACTGTTTTACATCGGCAAATTCCCTGTAATTATAGCTTCCCAGCAGGCGCAGCCTGCCGAAGAATGAAAAATCGAAGTTTGCATACGGATTATATAAAGTTGACCCGAAATACTTTCCGCCGTAAAATCCCGCACTTACAGAATTGCTGCCGAAGAGCACCTTTACGAATGTTTCACCCAGCAGGTTATCATACGTAATTTTATTATTGTTAATATCAAAATCATCAGGCCTGTCGTAACTGATAAAATGAGATGCGCTTAGCCAGCCGTTAACTTTATAATATGCATTAAAATTTACACCGTTCTGGTAGTTAAAGCCATCGCTCATACGGCGGGCACGGTAATAACCTGCATTAAGGCTAATGTTACTGAAGGTTTTTGTATTCCTTACAAACTGGTAGCCTCCGTTAAAGCTAATTTCATCGTAATCATTCCCGTAGTTATTGAACAGTGTAGATGCATTAAAATTGGAATCATACCTTGCATAATAGGCATCCATGAACGGTCCGCCGTTGGAATTTGATTCATAGAACAGGTATGCATTATACATATTTGCCCCGGAGCCATCTGCATTAAAACTGTGAGCAAACTGGGGAATAAGCCAGAATCTTGAAGGTCCCTTTATCTTGGCGTCAACATCAACCACGGTTTCCTTAAAACCATTAAGCGTATCACGTGTATGAACAATAAGCCCGCCGATGTTAAAATCCTGAAAATTAAATTTAGGCCTTGCAGCAATAAATGTTCTTCTGGAGCCGGGCAGGAAAGGAACAGTATCTTCCTGGACATAAACAGCGCCAAGCTTGAACTTATCGCTGCGGTAAGTATAATTAAAGCCATAATCAATATTAGAAATTGCCCTTGTGTAGAATAAATTTATCGGAGTATTAAAGAGATCGAGGTCTTTGCTGAAGAACGGTCTTTTTTCCTGCAGAAAAATGGGTCTGCCATAGAAAGAGAACCTGAACGGGTCAGCTTCCAGTGTAGATTCATCGGTATGGTATGTGCTTTTT
>LLZO01000137.1 GCA_001567545.1 Candidatus Tepidiaquacellales bacterium OLB5 | reverse complement strand
GGGGTGATTATGATAACGATGGCGACCTTGACCTGTTTGTTACAAACTCAGAAAATCAAAAAAACTTCCTGTTCAGAAATGACGGAAATTTTAATTTTACAAGAATACTTAATGACCCGATAGTAAACGAAAACGGCTATTATGCATGCTCAGGCTGGGGTGATTATGACAATGATGGTGACCTTGATATGTTTGTTACTCAGGCATACGGTCCTTCATCTGCTCCGCTGCTAAATCATTTATATAAAAACCTGCTGGTTGAAACAGGTACGGCTTCTTTTGAAAAAATAACAAATGATATAATAGTTAATGATGCAGGTTTTTCTTACGGCTTTGCCTGGGCTGACTGGGATGCTGACGGTGACCTGGACCTGTTCACCGCAAGAACATTTAATGAAAATGAAAATAATGCCGCTTATCTTAATAACGGGAATTCAAATAAATGGATAATTATAAAATTATCAGGGGCAAGTGCAACTTATCGTTCTCCCATATCGTCTAAAGTTAAAGTAAAGGCTGTTCTGAACGGAAATCCGGTGTGGCTTGTCAGAACAGTTGAAGGGCAGTCAGGTTACTGCGGGCAGAACATGGATCTGCACTTCGGACTTGGAAATACAGCTGTTATCGATAGTATTATTGTGGAATGGCCTTCAAATAATACAGAAGTTTATACCGGAGTTCAGGTTAATCAGATAATTAGAATAGTAGAAGGTTCAGGAATTATCGGGATAAATAACCCGGGAAATGAAGTTCCGGAAGGATTTTTACTTTATCAGAATTATCCCAATCCTTTTAATCCTGAAACATCAATAAAATTTACAGTCCCTTCAGCACTAAAAAACAGTAACTTAACCTTAAAAATCTATGATATAAACGGTAAAGCTGTAAAAGAACTGTTTAACAAAAAATTTGAAACAGGTAATTATGAATATGTTTGGAATTCAGGAAATTATCCTTCAGGTATATATTTTTATCAGATTTCAAATAGCGATTTTTCAATAACTAAGAAAATGGTTTTGGTGAAATAGCTTAAAAATATGCAAAAATTTCACATTTTTTTGATTAAACCATTCCTAAACCTGCTGCATCATAAATATACATAAGCAGTTATATTGTTTATTATATAAATTTTTATATCTTTGTATTAGATTTCAGTTTGAAATTATACGCAGTCACGGAAGTAAATTCAGTTTGTCTAAAGTTTATTGATCATATTCTGTTCATTGATACTGAAAATAAGAATTAAACTCAGTTCTTTAAAAACTCTGAAACTGTAATTAAACGATTTAAACCTTTTTTAATAACAGTGCATCAAATAGGAAATTCAGTTCTGAAAATAAGGCCGGAATTCTCCTTCTGGAAAAGAATGAAAGAGTTGTGCGATTGGGCGACGCTTGTTTTGAGGGCTCAAGCGTGTAGGCGGCTTAGTTAAAAGTAGGCTGCCGCCTGTCTCTAAAAAATATTTACTATACATTGACCCATAGGCAGTATTTTTTGAGACAGGCATCGCACAAGCTCTTTTAAATCTCCGGTAATATAATCGGTTTCCTCCATTTTATTTTCCGGATATTCTGTTCTAATTTACCAGGCTATTAAAAAAGCAATTTTCAATAAATGTTTAATGTAGTTACAGAGTAAATTTATAAAATGAAAATAAGTTTAAAAAATATCGTTTTAACGCTGCTGTTAACGGCAGTATTTATTATTGATCCTGTTTTAACGCAGAATATTGTCGATAAATCAGGTGACGATAATAAATCCTCAGGTACATCAAGTGCAACTCAGATTGACGGCATTATACGGGATGGTGAATGGAAAGATGCTAAAATCTTCACCGATTTTAATATGATGATACCTAAATCTGACAGCAAGGATTATGACAGCACAATCGCTTTCATTAAACAGGATAAGGAAGCTATCTATGTTGCAATTAAATACTGGCCAAAAGGAAAACTTATCAGGCAGTCATTAACCCGCGACAGAAGCACTGAAGAAGAAAATGAATTCTTTATATTGCTTGATCTGGAAAATAAATCACAAAATGGTTACATTTTTGTGGTCAGCTTCCTAGATAACCAGCGCGATGCTCTTGTGTATAACCAGCGCAACCAGTCATATGAATGGGACTGGCAGTGGGAAAATAAATCAAAAATTATAAAAGAGCCAAAAGACGGTCAGCCCGGTTATGTTGAGCTTGAAATAAAAATTCCGGTTGACAGGATTCAGAACAAGAATAAAAAACAGTTTGGTATCGACCTGCAGCTTTTTTCATACAAGCCTGACGGTAATTATTATTATTACTCAATTGCCCGTGATGCAGAGTTATTAAATTTAAAAAATCTGTATAAATTCGATATAACAACACCTTTTGATGAAAAACTTAATTTAAGATTCAATTTAACACCTTATGCTATGGCTAATAAATTCAATAATGTAGATGGTAAGTTTAAGTTCGGGGGAGAGTTTGCCGTAAGCCTCGATAAACACAAGCTAAAAA
>LLZO01000136.1 GCA_001567545.1 Candidatus Tepidiaquacellales bacterium OLB5 | reverse complement strand
CTGGAGTAATCCGATGCATTCCAGTCAACTGAATATTCACCTGCATCCAGCTTTTCATTAACTATATAGCCAAGGCTTTTCCCGGTCAGATCAAATATTTCTAGCTTAACTGTATTATTACCAGAAATATCAGGAATATCAAACCTGATTTTTGTTACAGGGTTAAACGGATTTGGATAATTATTATATAACTCAAATTTTTCCGGAATTTCAGTAGAAATTACCTGTATACCAATAGGTGTTCTTACCAAAGAAATTATTATTGAATTATTTGACTGCATAGAATCAATTCCGTTATATGCCCATGCTCTCCATGTACATCTTACTGAATCACCGGTAACACCCATCTGTACAGCAATTGAATCCAGCAGGCTTCTTCTAATAGAAGCTGTTGTATCCAAACCATTATTATCAGCAGTTAAAATATAATCAGTTGATGTAGTAATCTTTCTTAATTTAATTTTATAGTTAACAGTGCTGTTATTTGAACTTTTCTGCCAATTAAATAATACTTTTGAAGTATCAGCAGAATTTACTGCTATCCTTGTGAAAGCAGGGGGACTTAAAACATTGAAATTATTCATTGCTGCACCGCGAACCCTTATATAAGAAGTTTTTGTCAGTGAATCTGAGCCAAAACTGTTAGAAACCCTTAGTTTAACAGTATACAAACCGGGTGTTGTATATGTTACAGTTGGATTTTGGGATGTTGAAGTTGGCGGAGTTCCGCCGTTGAATGTCCATTGCCAGCCTGTTGGTATTCCCGCTGATTGATCATAGAAATGAACGGGATTATTATACAAAATACTGAGGCTATCTGCATTAAACAGGCAAATTGGGATACCGCTTATATTAATATGACCATTAGATGACTGTATTGGCAGCCTTGGTCCGTTCAGAGCAGAACTCATTCTGCCAAGCTGACCCTGTGTAAACAGGTTCATGCAGGCATCATCCGTGTAATCCATATAATTCATAAACATAACACCGGGATTGTTTGGCGAACATGCATCAGTTGTCGGGTAAGTTGGACAGCCGTAAAATTCTAATGCCTGGTTTGGTGTATCAGCAACAAAATCGGTGCCTCCGCAAGAACCGGCGTCATCACCCCAGATATGATAAAGCCATAACCAGTGCCCTACCTCATGAGTTGCTGTTCTGCCTTTGTTAAATGGCGGACTTAAAGTACCAACTGTGCCAAAATAATTATAGCCAATCGCAACTCCATCCAGCGCTGCCGGACCACCCGGAAATGTTGCATAGCCTAATAGCTGGCTTCCCAGGTTTGCGACCCATAAATTAAGATACCTGTCTCTATCCCAGGCATCATGACCGCCGGAAGCGGTGTACTTTAAAGCTGTACTTTGACCAAATTCTGTAATGCTGGTTTGTGTCCTGGTAATTCCAAGGGTAGGGTTGCCGTTCGGGTCTCTTCTTGCCATTCTGAACTCAATTTCGCAATCAGCAGCAATTGATTTCCACGGTGCCGGTGTCAGGTTTGTATCTGCATTGAGTCTTCTGAAATCCTTATTTAAAACATCAATCTGCGAAAGCACCTGGTCATCAGAAATATTCTGTACAGGAGTATTCCAGACTACATGAACAACAACCGGGATTGTTATTACAACCCTGTCGCCTTCTTTGCGGCTGTGCTCTTTTGCAAATTTTTCTGCATACTTTTCCATTTCTTCCAGCCGCTGCCTGTACCCG
>LLZO01000135.1 GCA_001567545.1 Candidatus Tepidiaquacellales bacterium OLB5 | reverse complement strand
CTAAATTCATTCAGAATATTTGCTCCCCTCTCCTTCAAGAAAATGCGAAGCTATTCGAAGTCCCGCCTGGCGGGATCAGCATAGGGCTATTAGCGATATACACATATTACATTCTATTTTCATTGTAACTATACACTATAATAGATATTTTGCGCAATTATTCAATTAAAATTAATACTTTGCATTACGATCCAATTAAAGATAAAATAGGCGGAATTGTAAAAAAATCGCCTTTTTTACGCAAAATATTCTATAAAACACTGGGTTTAATGTTCCTTCGCGAGTGGTATGTTAAACGTAAAATTAAAGAACTGTACGGTAAACGGCCGCCTGATGATATACTTGATGCCGGTTGCGGATTCGGACAGTATTCGTACTTTATGGCGAAGCGTTTCCCTAAAATGAAAATGCTGGCTGTTGATGTTAAAGTAGATTACCTTGAAGACTGCAAATATTTCTTTGATAAATGCGGAATAAAAAATACTGAATTTGAATATGCCGACCTTACACAGATAAATTTTGAAAACCGGTTTGATTTTGTTCTTTCAGTTGATGTAATGGAACATATTGAAGATGATACCGGAGTTTTCAAGAGATTTTATAAAGCGCTTAGAACCGGCGGCAGGGTCATGATAAACACGCCAAGCAATCTTGGCGGCAGCGATGCCGATAGCGAAGATGACGACAGCTTTATCGGCGAACATGTAAGGCTTGGATATTCCAGGGAAGAAATCTGCAGCAAGCTTGAGGCTGCCGGGTTTAAAATTGAAAGCTTTGAATATACTTACGGTAAATGGGGAAATCTGTACTGGCGCTTTGGTATAAAATACCCGATGCTACTGCTGAATAAATCACAGCTCTTTTTTATTATTCTGCCATTCTATTATTCCTTAACAATTTGGTGGACACTCCTTTTCATGTGGCTTGATGTGCACGATAAAAATAAACCCGAAGGAACAGGGGTACTTGTTGTCGGTAAAAAAGTATAACCCAATATTTTTTTGTATTTAAAAAATCAAAACATAAAACTACCACAAAGGCACTAAGGCACAAAGAAAAAATGATTAATAATGCTCAAAAAAGTAATAAGATTTTTTTACCATTAACTTCAAGGGAAGAAGAAATTGGTAAAATAATTGTCAACTGTGCATACAAAGTGCATAAAGAATTGGGTCCCGGTCTCCTGGAAAAAATTTACGAAGTTTGCTTTTGTCATGAACTTCGCAAAGCCGGTTTAAAGTTTAAAAGACAGATTGATATACCTGTAATATACGATAACCTGATATTTGATGATTGTTTAAGATTAGATGTATTGGTAGAAGATTTAGTAATATGTGAGTTAAAAGCTATTGATCAGGTAAATCCTATCTGGAAATCACAAGTTTTAAGCCACTTAAAACTAACTAATAAACGTTTAGGTTATTTGATCAATTTTCATACTGAAACAATTAAAGATGGTATAAAGAGATTCGTAATATAACTTTGTGTTCCTTCGAGTCTTTGTGCCTTTGTGGTAATCTTTTGTTTTTTAATTCTAATTTCTATTTGTTGATCATTGAAAAAGGTTCTTATAATATCATATTACTTTCCGCCCTCGGGTGGGCCGGGTGTGCAGCGGGTTTTAAAATTCGTTAAGTACCTGCCTTCATTCGGCTGGAAGCCGATAGTGCTTACGGTTGAAGACGGAGACTTTCCGGCACGGGATGAATCATTATTAAAAGAAGTGCCGGCTGATATTGATGTTCACCGCACTGATATTTTTGAGCCATACGGACTTTACCGTAAGTTAACAGGGAAACCCGGGAACACTGCTGTAGATGTTAATAATATAGATGGCGGCAGTAAATCACGCCTGAGCGATAAGCTTGCTGAATTTATCCGCGCAACTTTTTTTTATTCCCGACGCCAGGATTGGCTGGAAAAAACATGCTGTTAAAGAAGGCAAAAAAATAATAGATGAGCTTAAACCTGATATAATTTTTTCTTCTTCACCTCCCTATACCTGTGCATTGATCGCTATGGAGCTTAAAAAATATGCTGAAAAATCAACAGGTAAAAAAATTCCCTGGGTATCGGATTTCCGCGATGCATGGACTGATTATTTAACTACACCCAACCGCTGGTTTCTGCCCAAAATGATCGATAAAAAGTATGAACGCACAACGCTTGATAAAGCCGATGCTGTTACTATAGTAGCATCCGGAATGAAAGATGATTTCGAAAGAAAATACCCGGAAGTATCCGCCAAAACAAATTTTGTTCTGCTGAGAAACGGCTTTGATGCAGATGATTATAAACATGCTGCCCTTCCCCAAAAAAGAAATGATAAATTCACAATAGTATATACAGGCTCGATGTACGGCAAACGTAATCCATATTACCTGCTGGATACTGTAAGTGAACTTGTTAAAGAAGGAAAAGTGAATAAAGATAAGATCAAATTTATCTTTGTCGGCAGGATGGGGAGTGATATACAGAATTACATTAATAATTCACCTTTAAAAGAGTGTATTGAGCTTATATCATATGTGCCGCACACTGAAAGCATTAATTACCTGATGAAAGCCGATGCAATGCTGCTGCTGATAGATGAAGATAAATATTCCAAAATGATACTCAGCGGCAAAGTGTTTGAATATCTTGGAGCATCTGCATTAACTGGAAAGCCTGTTTTTGCAATTGCCGGCGATGGTGAAGCCCGTGACCTGCTTAATGAAACAAACACCGGCATAATTACACCTCACAGCCACCCTGAAATATTAAAAGAAAATTACCTGAAATTATACAATGGTTTTTTTGAAAATAATAACGCAATTTTACCATCTTACAATAAAGCAGCTATTGAAAAGTACGAACGCAAACTGCTGACAAAACAGCTGGCAGAAGTATTTGAAAATCAATTAAAAATTATGAATTAGGAAATTCCGATATTAATAATGGCACAACAAAAAAATACCCAGAAATCACAAAGCAAAACAAATCCGTTAAAAAAAGAAGCACCACGCAGCTATTCAGTTGATTTTATTCCTGCAAAATGGCAGACTCCGGTTTTCCTTGCAGTAATACTGATACTTATAATGATCTTCTTTAACCAGGGGTTATTTGGCGGCAAAGTATTTTCATCTGCTGATAATGTTGCATCAGGAAGCTTTAAAACATTCCTTGATGATGCCAAAGCCAAAGGTGAATTCCCCCTTTGGGTGCCTTATATATTTAACGGAATGCCAAGCTTTGCAGCGCTAGTGCCCCACCTTGAAAGAACTTATGACCTTTCACACGCAGTGTGGGTTTATGTGAGGGATGCAGTATACCTGCTGTTCAGCGGCAACGATGTTTGGGCAATTGTGCTGTTCTATATAATTTTTGCATTTTCGTTTTATTTCTTGATTGAATACAAGTTCAAAGATAAGCTTATTGCACTTTATGCCGCAATTGCGGCGGTGTTTATAACACCAATTATCCAGATGATTATAGTTGGTCATAACAGTAAAATGATTGCTGTTATGATGTTCCCTGCAGTTTTCCTGATGCTTGAAAAATTATATGATATAATCTCTGAGGGAAAAATAAAGGATAACATTTTCAGAATTCTGCTTTACTCCGGAATTCTTGTATTCTTTATGCACGTACAAATGAGCAGTAACCATGTGCAGATGCTGTTTTATTTCTTCAGCGGTATAGGTATTTATATGGTTTACAGGCTGGTATACAGCCTGGTAAAAAAAGTTGACTTTAAGCCAGCTCTAATACTTCTGGCAGTATTTGCTTTGAGTGCAGGTTTAAGCGCTTTGATGTATGCTGATTCATATATGTCCAGCCGTGAATACAATAAATATTCTATTCGCGGAGTACCTCCGATAACACAGGCACCGGGCGAGCAGAAAGTTTCCGGTGCTGCCGATTATGAATATTCAACCAACTGGTCATTTTCACCTGTAGAAGTTATGACATTTTTTGTTCCCTACTGGGTTGGATTTGGTGATGTAGAAGTAAAAGGTCAAAGGGCAAACACATACTGGGGACAGATGCCTTTTACCACTTCACCTATGTATTTTGGTATCATTACAATTTTACTGGCATTTATCGGGATTTACTATAATTTCAAAAAAAGTGTGCTGGTTCAGGCAATGGTAGTAATTTCGTTTTTATCACTGCTGTTATCATTCGGCAGAACATGGCCCCTGCTTTATGATATATTATTCTATAATCTCCCCTACTTCTCCAGCTTCCGCGCACCGGTGATGATACATATTCTGATAAATGTTGCGTTTGTTATACTGGCAGCATTCGGAATAAAATCGCTGGTAGATATAACAAAGGATAAAGTTAAGATCGCCGGATTTTTAAACTCAGCTAAATACATTTTTCCGGTCCTAGCAATACCGGTATTGCTTTCGCTTATCGGGTTTCAGGATTATTATACATCGCAGGTATCTTCAAGTCCGCTGGTACAAAAGCTAACAGCACAGGGCGCAAACCAGCAGCAGATCCAGCAGTATGTATCGCAGATATCGCAGATTGCATATGATAACGTAAAATCAGAGCTGCTTGTAGTCGGTTTACTGCTGCTTGTTTCATTTGCTATGTGTTATTTATTTGTTAAAGGAAATGTTAAATATACAATTTTTCTGTTATCATTAATATTAATAACATTAATTGACCTGTGGCATATTGATTTTAAAACCCTGCACTGGGATAATAAAACCGATATTGAATCATATTTTAAAACACCCGATTACGTTGACTGGATACTGAAGAATGAAAAAAATACATACGACTTCAGGGTTCTGCACATTGAAAAAGGCCAGCCGGTCCGTGAAAACACACTTGCTTACTGGCGCCTGCAGAATATATACGGTTACCAGGGTGCAAAGCTCCGTATTTTCCAGGATATGGATGATGTTGTTGGGCTTACTAATCCGGCTTCCTGGCGCTTAATGAGCACAAAGTATATAATTACCGACCAGCCGTACAGTGATTCTATGTTCACAACAGTATTTAAGGGCAGCAAATATATTTTAAAAAATAACGGTTATTACCCGAAAACATTTTTTGTAAATAATTTTAAAGTAGCCGGGGGAATCGATATTTTAAATGAAATTAAAACCGGAATTGTAAATCCGCAGGAAACTGCATTTCTTGAAAAGGACCCGGGTGTAAAAATTGAACCGGCTGATTCAACCGCAAGCGCTGTTATAACAAATTACGAAATCCATAAAGTTACAATCGATGCAGCAGCATCCGGCAATAACCTGTTATATGTAAGTGAAGTATATTACCCAGACTGGAAGGTATATATAGATGACCAGCCGGCGGAGATTTTAAAAACAAATTACCTTTTCCGCGGTGTAGTAGTACCAAAAGGCAGACATAAAATTGAGTTCAGGTTTGAGCCGCAGACGTATTACACGGGCAAGAATATTTCAATGGCATCCAATATTTTGCTTGTTGCAATACTGGGAATAGGCATAGGCGGGATGTATTTCCGCCGCAAAAAAGCTCAGGAAACCGCAGAAATTTCCGAAAAATAAATAGTTTTGGTTTATGGGATTGTTTTCACTTAATTTATATATTAATTTTAATATATAAATTTTTCTGAACTTAACTTTCCTTGGTATGAAAAAGATATTTCTTTTCAGTTTAGGATTAATTCTTTTCACATCTTTATCCTTTTCACAGGTATTCCAGAAAATCACAGGTCAGCCATTGGTAAATGATAATGGCTACGGCTCAGGCTGTGCCTGGGGTGATTATAATAACGACGGTAAACTTGATATTATTGTAACCAGTTACAATGATTTCGGTTCATCAACCTACCCACTGCTTTATAAAAATCTGGGTAACGGAAATTTTCAAATTGCATCTGATAATACAATCATGACAAACAGCCTTTACCAGACACTTGCATGCGCATGGGGTGATTATAATTATGACGGCAGAATGGACCTTTATATAGCAACCGGTATGAATCAGCCTGACCTGCTTTATAAAAATCTGGGCGGCGGAAATTTCCAGAGAATTACAAACTGCGTTCCTTTAGTTAGCGGCCACAGCGGCGGTGTATGCTGGACTGACTACAATAAAGACGGTTACCTTGATATTCTAAGTGTACAGCATGGTTATAACCTGCTTTATAAAGGTTTGCCAAACGGTGATTTTGCACAGGTAACAACAGGACCTATAGTTACCGATTACGGGATTCACCGCAGGGCTGCATGGGGCGATTATAATAATGATAAATACCCTGACCTGTTTGTTGCAAACGGTGACTTTCAGGATGATAATTTATATTTGAACAATAAGAACGGAACATTTACTAAAATTACTTCCGGACCGGTGGTTACTTCAGGTGGATATGGTTCCGGTTGTTCATGGGGTGATTACAATAACGATGGCTGGCTTGACCTGTTCGTGACAAACAGCGGTCCGAATTTCCTTTTCAAAAATAACCGCAACGGTACATTCACCCGCATTAATACCGGAGCTATTGCAACTGATGCTGATAACAGTTTTGGCTGCAACTGGGGCGATTACGATAATGACGGCGATCTTGATATGTTTGTTGCAAACAATGAACAGCAGGTTAACAGGCTTTACAGAAATGAGGGCAATGATAACTTTACAAAAATTACAAATGAGCCCGTAGTTAATGAAGTCAGCTCAAGTGTTGGTTCTTCCTGGGGCGATTATAATAATGACGGTAAGCTTGACTTGTTTGTGGTAAACCAGGGATATAATGCACCTCCTCAAAATGATTTTTTATATAGAAATACAGGTGCAGGTCCCTGGTATTTAATGATAAAATTCTGGGGCGGAGGTATCGGCACAAGGGTTAAATTACGCATCGGAAATTATATTGCAATAAGGGAAGTTTCAGGCGGTAACAGCTGCAGTTCACAGGATATGCCCTGGGTGCATTTCGGGCTTGGATTTCTTGCAGATAATCCGGTTAACACAGCCGATTCGGTAATAGTTGACTGGATGGACGGAACAACAGAGATTTTAGTGAATGTTCCTTTAAACCAGGAAATAGACTTTTACGGTATAGTCCCTGTTCAGCAGGTAAGCAGTGAAGTTCCTGTAAAATATTCACTGGAGCAGAACTATCCTAATCCGTTTAACCCTGTAACAAATATAAAATATTCAGTTGTGAACACCGGAAATGTTAAACTGACTGTATTTGATATTAATGGTAAAGAAGTTGACGTATTAGTAAATGGTGTACAAAGTCCGGGAACATATTCAGTTCAGTATAAAACATCAAAACTGCCAAGCGGTGTATATTTATACAGGCTGGTAACCGATGGATTTACTGATACGAAGAAAATGATACTGGTTAAA
>LLZO01000134.1 GCA_001567545.1 Candidatus Tepidiaquacellales bacterium OLB5 | reverse complement strand
ATTTTGTGTTGTATCAATAGATGAGAATTTAACGGAATCCGGTGGATTAACAATTAAAGTACCGTTAACCAGAAACACTGAATTCAAAGCAGCTTTAACAGTTGCATTGCCCAGGATTTTAATTGTATCGGTTTGAGCAATGGTTAAATTTGAATTGATAAAATAAATTCCACCTGAAAATGTAACAGTTCCAGCTGAGTTTGTTACAAGGTCATTTAAATTCCAGCTTACAGATGTATTGGGTGTTGTATAATCTGAATAAATATAAGAATTAAATATCAAAACAGCGGTTAAAACCAGTAGTTTTTTGAACATTTTTAATATTAAATTTAATTTGATTTAAAATATCTGATAAGGATTAAAACTTAAATGCTATTAAATGTATCAACAGAATAATTTATAAATCAATACTTTAGGTCACAGCATTTCTACATAATCAAGATCTTTACCGTATGTTTCGTCCATTTTGTAAACGGATATGTATGCAAGAAACAAAGCAATTCCCGAAACAATTGCAGCTGAATATACAATGGTTGTATATCCGTTTAAATACTGAAACAGCAAAGAAAGCGGCACTACTGCGCCGCGAACAAAATTGGGAACAGAAGTAGTTACAGTTGCTCTTAAATTTGTGCCGAACTGTTCTGATGCATTAGTAACAAATACTGCCCAGTAACCGCAGGATATACCCAGTGCCATACACAGTGAATAAAAATAAAACGAACCGAATTGATTCACGAAGAGATATAAAAATATCAGAACATTTGTTGCAATAATAAATGAAATAATAATTTTTTTTCTGGATTTAAACAGCTGGCTTAAATATCCGCTTGAGAGGTCGCCTACTGCAAGTCCGATATAACAGTACATAATGGATTTTGCCGGAGCAATTCCGCTTATTCCGTGGTATTTGGCAAATGCATCTGAAAATGTAATGAGGATACCTACAACAAACCACAACGGCATCCCGATCAATATACAGCGCAGATATTTAACAAACCTTGACCAGCTTGTGAACAAGTGGTGAAACTGTCCCCTGCCAACATTTTCATTCTGCAGATTTTTGAACATACCTGATTCATAAATCCCAATTCTTAATATAAGCAGAGCAATGCCCATTGAGCCTCCAACATAATATGCAGTCCGCCATTCAAAAAAATCTGCAACCAGGGCTGCGGCAACAGCCCCAAGTATGCCGACTGTTGCAACAATAGTTGTGCCGTATCCGCGGGATTCTTTGCTCATAACTTCACTTACAAGTGTAATACCCGCACCAAGCTCTCCGGCTAAACCAATGCCTGCAATAAACCTCAGAACAGCATACTGAGGAATATCCTGCACCATTCCATTTAAAATATTTGCAACAGAATACATTATTATTGAGCCAAATAAAACCGATATTCTTCCTCTTTTATCGCCCAGGATTCCCCATATTATTCCTCCAAGCAGCATACCTGCCATCTGCATATTAAGCAGCATTAATCCAGTATCTTTAAGCCCAGCATCATCAACGATACCCAGACCTTTCAGTGACGCTACCCTGACAATACTGAACAATATGAGGTCATAAATATCAACAAAATAGCCTAAAGCAGCAACTATTATAATTGCACGGACATTTTTTGAACCGCTGAAGGTATTTTTTAAGCCGCCGGTGATATTTTTTGAACCGGATTCTTGCATTAAATTAATTGTTCAATAATGTTAAATTTGGAAATTAATCCCCGAAAATAATACATTTACAGTAATTTAAAAAGTATAATATGGCTATTGTAAAACTAATATCAGATTTTGACGGAGTGTGGACAAATCAGAATATTGAGGCAGATTATGTCTGGAAATATATTATTAATGCGGCTGCATCCTTGACCGGTTTTACTCCGCAAAAAGTTGATGAACTTCTTAAGCAGTGTAAAACTGAAATGGATAATACTCCCTACGAATTCGGATGGTTTAACAACGGCGGTATTGCATGTTATTACCAGGAAGACCCATTCGGTGATAATAATGCAATTTTTGATTTTATAGACAGAGCTTCAAGCAAGAATTCATATTCCAATTTTAAACAGCAGATTGCTGAAATAAAAGAAGCCGTTAAGAAAAAGGGTAAAATGACCCTTGCTGAGTTTTCCAACGATTGTTTTATGAAAGCAACAACACAATTTAAGCTTGAAGGAAAATTAAAACCTGTTGAAACTGCCGGTACAATAGTAAAAAAACTTAATTCTGCAGGAGTAGAAATTGTAGTTGTATCAAATTCCAAAACTGAAAAAATCGAACATTTATTCCGCAAAGCGGGTCAAACAGTTACCAATGAAACTTCAATTGTCAGGGGAAGGCTTCACTCAATAGGCGATGCAAAAAAATTTGTAATTGATAAATCGTTTACTGAATTACCCGAATCATTTAAAATTACTGGCAGGTTTAATGTAAGCTTGAGAAGGAAAAATTATTTTAAAATTCTGCTTGCTGAAAAACCCGACTATGTAATTGGCGACGTATTTTCATTAGACCTTGGTTTGCCTCTTTATTTACGATTAAATGATGACAGGTTCGGAAAGCTGAAAGTGATTCAAAGGGTACATCCGCATACACCGGGATGGGTAAAAGATTATTTAGGTAAAGATGAGCTGAAAGGGATAGCATTTATGGTTGATTCAATTGATGAACTGCCGGGAATTTTGCTGAAGTAAATTAAGCTGAATGTTTAAATTTACAAACCCGTTCTGAAAAACATTTTATCTAGCTCATCCATTGAAAGTTTTACTATAGTGGGTCTGCCGTGGGGACAAACATATGGCATTTTTACTGAAAAAAGCTTGTCTATTAAATTCAGCATTTCCCCTTCGGTTAGATAGTCTCCTGCTTTAATAGCATGCTTGCAAGCATATGATTTTGCAAGGTTATCTCGCTTTTCAAGGTTTAACTTAATATCATAATCCTTATACTGGTCAATCAGCTCCTGCAGTATTTTACCTTCATCCCCGATTCTGACATCCGAAGGAATACCTTTAATTTTTACTTTCCGTTTGCTTTGCAGCTCAATATCAAATCCCAATGCAGAAAGTTCCTTTTCAACTGATCTCACAACTTCATAATCAACCGGGTTAAGCTCAATAAATATAGGCAGAAGTAATTGCTGTGTTAAATTTGCATTATTGTTAAGCCTGTCCAATGCCTGCTCGTACAATATTCTTTCATGCGCTGCGTGCTGGTCAATTATCATCAAAGTACTTTCAAGCTGGTACATTATATATTTTTTCTGGAACTGCCATATCTCGTTTTTACTTACCAGGCTGTCAGTATCCTGTTCTTTATAAAGCTTTTCTTCAAGAGAGTCACCCTTGATATTGTTTTCATCTTCATTTATGCTGTTACTGCCGAACATTTCATGGATTACTGGGGAATTTTCAAACGGATTCCCGTTTTCTCCGGATGACGTATCATGTTTTTTGAAGCTGAATCCGCCGCTTTGTGAGCTTATATTCGGTGATTTTCCGGTAAATGAAGATGATTTAAAAATATTGGCATTATATACTGGATTCTTCGCTTCCTGGTCAGATAAAACAGTATCAGGGATCTTAACTTTTACGATCAGGTCATTTTTTTCCAGAGTGCTCCAGACACCGCGGCGAACAAAGCTGAACAATGCACGTTCTTCCTCGAATTTTACTTCCAGCTTGGAGGGATGCACATTAATATCAAATTTTGAAGGATCAAGCCTGAGGAATAAATAAAAATTCGGGTAATCGCCTTTATCAATCAGGTCTTCGTATGCAGAATGTACCGCAAATGAGAGAGCTTTGCTTATTACATACCTGTTGTTCAGGTACAGGTTCTGATCCTGTTTGTTTTTTTTGGTAAAGCTGGGCTTTGAAATATATCCTTTAAGCGAAAGAAGCTCGTTTGAATGATCCACTTCAATCAGGTTCCCGGCAGCATCACTGCCGAAAATATTAAAAAGCCTTTCGTTTAATGTACCGGCTTTAAGGTCAAAAATTTCCTCATCTTCGTTTATAAATGTAAAGGAAATATTATGATTTGCAATAGCCTGCCTTACAAATGTTTCATATATATGCCTGAATTCAGTCTGGTTCGTCTTTAAAAAATTCCGCCTGGCAGGTGTATTGTAGAACAGGTTCCTGACAGCAATTGATGTTCCTTTTTCACATTGCACTTTAGTATGTTCAACAATTTCATTTCCGTGGTTTTTAATAAGCGTTCCAAGCTCATCATCAGCAGTTCTGGTTTTTAGCTCAACCTGCGCAACAGCGGCAATCGATGCAAGCGCTTCACCGCGGAAACCAAGAGTACTTATGTGTTCCAGGTCATCCGGTTCAGATATCTTGCTGGTTGCATGCCTTTGAAAGCTGAGGACTGCATCATCTTCATTCATACCGCTGCCGTCATCAATTACCTGTATCAATGATTTACCGGCATCACGAATAATTAACTGTATATGCTGTGCACCGGCATCTATTGAGTTTTCGATAAGTTCCTTGACAACAGCCTCGGGTCTGCCAACAACTTCTCCGGCAGCAATACGGTTTGCAATGAACTGGGGTAATATTTTAATATAACTTGGCATATTTTAACCCTGAGTGAAATCGAAGGGTCTCATCAGGATAACAATAATTTAAGCAAATCTGCATAGATACGTTATTACATTGTGTAAAGCTTTAATCATCGAGCAAAGCTCTTACAAAATTTTCTTTATCAAAAACCTGCAGGTCATCAATCTGTTCGCCAACGCCAATATATTTAACCGGAATTTTCATTTCACTGCTTATCTTCAGAACAATTCCGCCTTTTGCGGTGCCGTCAAGCTTTGTAAGCACCAAACCGGTTAACGGAATTGACTGGCTGAACTCTCTTGCCTGAACCATGCCGTTCTGACCGGTTGTTGCATCAATAACCAGCAGCACTTCGTGCGGTGCTTCAGGCAGCTGTTTTTGTATAACACGTTTAATTTTGCTGAGCTCTTCCATCAGGTTTACTTTTGTATGAAGCCTTCCGGCAGTATCTATAATAATAACATCGTAATTTTTTGCAATACCGCTTTGGATCGTATTATACACCACAGAACTTGGGTCGCTGCCCTGCGCTGACTGAATAATTTCGGTTCCGGAGCGTTTAGCCCATGTTTCAAGCTGTTCATTTGCTGCTGCGCGAAAAGTATCTGCAGCCCCTATCAAAACCGAATACCCCGCATTTTTATAATTGTATGCAAGTTTACCGATTGATGTGGTTTTACCCACCCCGTTAACACCAACTACTATTATTACATATGGTTTTTTTTCGATAACAAACGGTTTTTTTGATTCACCGTTACCGGTAATGAATGCTTTTTTTAATTCATCGCGTAAAATTGCTTTAAGCTGATCAGTACGTTCATATTTTTCTTCCTTTACCCGCTTTTTTAGATTATCTATTATCTTTTCGGAAGTATTAACACCTACATCGCTGCTTAGCAGAATTTCTTCAAGATTATCCAGGAAATCATCATCTACTTCACTTTTGGCATTAACCAGTTTATCAATTTTATTGAATATATTTTCATGGGTTTTTTTTAAACCCAGCTTTAATTTGTCAAAAAGTCCCATAATACGTTTAGATTAGATGCAAAGTTAGCTATTAAGGTCAAGATTAACAATGAATAATAAAAAACCCGCTTAAAAGCGGGTTTAGAGTAATTATTTTATCAAAATCATTTTTCTGGATTCCGAAAATTTTTCCGAAATTAATCTATAAAAATATACACCGCTGGGTAAATAAGATGCGTTCCATTTGGTCTCATAAATCCCTTTATTCATAGATTCGTTAAGCAAAACATCAACTTCTCTTCCGGTAATATCATATACAATTAATTTTACAAAAGAATTTTCAGGAAGATTAAATTTAATACTAGTTTCCGGGTTAAATGGATTTGGGTAATTTTGAAACAGTAAAAATTGATTTGGAATTTCATTGGAAATTGGTTCAATCCCAATAGCGGTACTGTTAGTATTCCTAAACAACGAACCATTTTCACCAGCTACCCAACCTGTATTTTCATTAATGAAAGAAATAGTAAAACATACAAATGGATCACTGCCTATAATTGAACCTGACCAGTTAACTCCACCATTGATTGATTTGTAAACATTCGATCCGGTCAACGCATAAAAAGTATTACTAATATAATTTACATACTTTCCTCCGCCAGGCAAATCATTATCAACAGTTAACCAGTTCATTCCGGAATTTGTCGTTCTTAACAAAGTATTGTAACCAAATGCCAAAGCAGAGTTATTATCAGTAATACAAATATCCGTAAAACTATTTCCTAATGGAAAATTGTTTATGATCCATGAATTACCGAAGTTTGTAGATACCAAAATCATAGTATCTAATGTAATTGCTGCCAAATTCTGATTATTAAAACGTACTGTTTTGAAAACTCGGGAGTTTATACCTGTAAAACTGGGTAACCAGTCGGAACCACCATTCGTTGTATAAATAATTGTGCCGGAATCTCCCGAAATCCATCCTGTGTTATGATCAGCAAAATTAATATTGAATAATAGTTTTGAAGTATTTAATACAGAAATATCCCATGTGCTGCCTGCATTAGTTGTTTTGTATACTTTTTTTTCACTTGATAATAGCCACCCCGTATTCAGGTTTAAAAAATAAAATGAAAAATTTGCTAGAGTGCCTAATTGATTTTTTATCCATGTATTTCCTCCGTCAGAGGATCTCGCAAAAATTCCGCATTCCCCAGAAATATAACCAGTATTAACATCAAAAAACTTTACACCAATATTTGTTCCGAATTTCTTAGATATATTATTCCAATTCAATCCTGTATTAGTTGATTTTGCTATAAAATTCCTGCTACCTGAAATTATTGCAGTATTAAAATTAATAATTTTAATATCTTCAAACATGCTGCTACTGTTAAATTGATATTGAATCCAGTTTTCACCACCATTGGTAGTCTTTATCAAATTTGAACTACCACTTCCAACTGCAAAACCTGTATTATTATCAATAAAACCTACTGACAACAAACTATGAAGAGGGTTTGGTTGATTAGTCCAACTTAACCCGCCATCTGTTGTTTTATTTAATGAATTTGTGTTATATGTGCCAATATAAAGCCACCCGGTATTTTCATTTGTAAAAAATATTTTACCATAAGGTGCATTATTAGCAGTCCAGTTAATCCCAAAGTTTGTAGTTTTTAATATTTCTCCATTAAATGAAGTAACATACCCTGTATTGGAATTAATAAAAGAATTATAAAGGAAATATCTGTCATTGCCTGTTAAAATAATATTCCAATTAGCACCGCCATTAGTAGTTTTAATTAAATTATTTCCTGCACATATTATCCCGTTGTTAGCATCAGTAAAGTAAAAGGAATAAATTGGTGAGTAATTGTTCATATTCAGCTGAAACCAGTTAATTCCGCTATTTGTAGTTTTATACATCATATTACTTTCACTGCTAACATATCCGGTATTTGCATTCACAAAATCAATATATTTGAGATTAGCAGAAGGTGTATTTCTGTTAACCCAGTTTGCTCCTCCATCATTTGTGAATAGTACAATACCTTGTTTACCGGCTATCCACCCAATGTTCTGGTCAATGAAATCGATTTTATTGAGATCTTCGAAAGGCTGTATTGGGTTCAGATTTACCCATTGTGCAGTAATATTCACAGAGATTAATATTAAGAAGAATACTATCAGTTGCATAAGGCACTCCTTATAATAAATTTAAGAATATTTGTTAATTCAAAATTAATTGATAAATACAATTAATTCAATCTATTTTCCCTTTAACATGAATTTAGCTTTGGTTATATTTGTAATATATGAATAAGATAACCGGTTTTTATATTGTTTTTGGAGTGTTTTTATCGGTTCTGTTTGTAATGAACGGTTGCGGAAGTGATAACAAACAAACGCAATCCAGCTTAACGAACATAGAAGAGGATAAAAAAATTTGCGTTAACACTCTATGGTGATGAAGTTAAAGTAATTGCTAAAGGCGACCTGCTTGGTAACAGCAAACAATCTGCAATAGCTGCTATTGTAATGAAACAGACAGATAACAGCTATTGGATAAGAAAAGGCAGCTTTATTCAGAAAGAAAGCGACGGGTGGAAAGTGCTTTTGAAAATGGAAGAAAAGCTTTCAACTCCGGCAGGCAGCCTGGTTGAGCAGGTTGAAGCGAAAAACGGCTATATCATAAAATTTGATACAACAAAAAAACCGGTTACTATTAACATTGTTATGGCCGATGAATACGGCAAAGCCTCCAGTGATGAAGCTTTGATAAAATGGAATAATACATCCGGCAGATTTGAGTTCGGCCCGCCTGTAGATGAAATTCCGCAATAAAATTCCTGTACTAATATAATACATGTCTACTAAAAAAGCGCTCAAATGGGTTATTTTCTGGGTTAGTATTGCTCTGATATTTAATGCCGGTGTATATTTTTACCTGGGACAGCAAAAGGCTATTGAGTTTCTAACCGGTTATATTATCGAAGAATCCTTAAGTGTAGATAACCTCTTTGTATTCCTGGTCCTTTTTAAATATTTTAAAATTCCGCCTCAGTATCAGCGAAGGGTGCTTAATTGGGGTATAGTAGGAGTTATAATTTTAAGGGGAATTTTTATTTTACTCGGTTCTGCGTTAATTTCAAATTTTGGATTTGTTTTATACTTGTTCGGAGCAATTTTAATATATTCCGGTTACCAGATGGCTTTCGGACAGGAAAAAGAAATTCATCCTGAACAAAATAAAGTATTAAGATTATTCAAAAGATTTTATAAAGTAACTACAGACTACCAGGGCAACCACTTTTTTATCACAAGAGACGGTGTAAAATATGCTACTCCCTTATTTGTTTGTCTGTTGGTAATTGAATCTACTGATGTTGTTTTTGCAATAGATTCAATACCTGCCATTTTTGCCATAACTACCGATCCATTCATAGTATTTTCATCCAATATACTTGCAGTATTGGGACTTCGTTCTATGTATTTCCTTCTTTCAGCAATTGCCGATAAATTTGAATTTGTCAAAAAAGGTGTGGGCATAATTCTGGTTTATGTCGGAATAAAAATGCTGCTTCCAATTGCATTCCCGGGTTATCATATCCCGGTTTTCATTTCTTTAATAGTAATTCTTTCTGTATTACTTTTATCTGTTCTTATTTCAATTTACCTGAATAAAAAAGCCGGCAAATAACCTGTAAATACGTTATTTTTCTTTTATTTATACCGTATAGTTACTATCAATTGGGTTTTTAAAATGTTTATTTTTATGTAATTTTAGCAATAAAATTTTAATTATAATTATTTAAAGAAAATATAGTTAATAATGAACGTTCCGTTTGTAGATTTAAAGACACAATATTCAGGTATTAAAGATGAAATACTTAGTGAAATAAACGAAGTTCTTGATAATACAGCATATATTTGCGGTAAAAAAGCAAAAAAATTTGAAGAAAACTTTGCAAAAATCCACGATGTAAAATATTCTATTGGATTAAGCACAGGTACCGATGCTCTGCACGTTGCAATGCATGCTTTGGGAATAAAGCAGGGAGATGAAGTAATTGTCCCTGTAAATACTTACATTGCTACTGCAGAAGGAATATCATTATGTTATGCAAAGCCTGTTTTTGTTGATAATGATGAAAAAACATACAATATAGATGTAAATAAAATTGAGGCTGCAATAACTCATAAAACTAAAGCTATTTTGCCGGTACATTTATACGGGCAGCCGGCAGAAATGGATTCAATTCTTGAAATCGCAAAAAAACATAACCTGAATGTAGTTGAAGACTGTTCCCAGGCTCACCTGGCAACATATAAAGGTAAAAAGATAGGCGGATTCGGTGTTATCGGTACATTCAGCTTTTACCCTGGCAAAAATCTTGGCGCATACGGTGAAGGCGGCGGAGTAACTACAAATGATGAAAAGCTGTATGATTTTATGCTTAAATACAGGCAGCATGGTTCACTTGAAAAATATATACATGATATAGAAGGCCATAATTACAGGATGGAAGAAATTCAGGCCGGGGTACTGAATATAAAAATGAAGTACATCCAAAAATGGACAGATATGAGGCGCAATAACGCTAAACTGTATACCCGGACATTTGAATCGCTTGGTATTGAAGAAGTAATTACTCCCTGGCACCCTGAATATACTGACCCTGTTTATCATTTATATATTATTCGGGTAAAGAACAGGGGGAAATTAATAGAACATCTTAATAAAAACGGTGTTCAGAATGGTTTGCATTACCCTGTTCCTCTTCATATGCAGAAAGCTTATTCTCACCTGGGCTATAAACCGGATGACTTCCCGGTTGCAAAAAAATTTGCGGATGAAATTCTTTCAATCCCGATGTATCCGGAAATGACCGAGGACATGATTTATTATACCTGCAGCAAAATTAAGGAATTTTATTCTTAATATATTAAATGTTTGATGAATTTATAAAAAAATGGGGAGCAAAAAAGCTGATCCTTTCAGTTAATGACCTGTTTTGTACTTCAGTAGCATTTATATTAGCTTTATATTTTACTGCACCGGGAATTCATATTTATTTTTCGGATATAACTTTTATTGAAAAACTTTCTATCTTTATTTTTGGTGCAATATTAATAATACCAATATTCAGATATTACCAGCTTTATAAACATAAGTATTTTTTACGAATTGGCGAACAAACCCTTTTAATTTTAAAAGGTCTTCTAATAAACAGTATAATAATAATTATTGGCATATTTATTATTAAAACTCAGGAAGCGCTTCATGACTCCCGTACACAGGTAATAATATACTTTTCGGTTTCATTTACTCTTCTAATGTTATCTAGGGTACTGATTCTCAGAAAAATCTTAAGAGCAAATTATGTTGGAGGCAATATTAAAGAATTTATTACCAGAAGAGCTGTTGCAGTTGGTGCTGGTAATCTAGGTATATTTTTTTCTGAGATTCTTACCGTAAAACCGCATTATCACATAGAACTGATCGGTTTTATAGATGAAAACCCCTCTAAATTAAATACAATTGTGAACCGGGTCCCTGTAATAGGGACAATGAATGATCTGCTTGAAATAACGGAAGATCAAGAAATTGACGAGATATTTATTACTATTCAGAATATTGAGAATAAAAAGCTTCTTGACCTTATTGAAAAATGTAAGTTAACAAATTGCCATGTTAACCTTGTATCAAATCATTTTGATATAATTTCTGCAAAACTTGATGAAGGTGAATATCATGATCTTAAGGTAATTTCTGTTTCACCGAAACTATCACCTTTATATTCAGAAAAATTCAAGAGAATATTTGATATACTTGCTGGCAGCTTTCTAATTTTGGTTTTAATGCCATTTTGGCTGTTAATTGCTCTTGCAATAAAAATTACATCTAAAGGACCTGTTTTATATTCAACTAATGTGATAGGCAAAAACGGAAAATCTTTCAGGTGGTATAAATTCAGAACCATGCTGGCTAATAATGATGCCAGAATCCATGAAATGCATCTTGAAAAACTGATAACCTCAAACAAAGGTTATAAAAAACTTGAAAATGATCCCAGAATTACTTTTGTTGGAAAATTTTTACGGAAATTCAGCATTGACGAACTTCCTCAGCTGATTAATGTATTAACAGGGAATATGAGCCTTGTAGGTCCAAGACCATGCTTGCCATATGAGTATGATCATTTTAAAGACTGGCATAAATTAAAATATAAAGTAATTCCCGGAATGACCGGTTTAGCCCAGATAATTGCAAGGAACAGGGAAGATGTAACATTCAGTGATTCTGTTTTGCTGGACCTGTATTATGCAGATAATCAATCTTTATGGCTTGACCTGAAAATATTATTTAAAACAATACCTGTTATGGTATTTGGCAAAGGTGGTGTTTAAATATCAAAACTTCAGAAAAAATTATAAATATAGGGGTTATTGGAGCAGGTTATTGGGGTCCAAAACTTGTAAGAAATTTCAGCTCTTTACCAAACAGCAGAGTAAAAAAAGTTTCTGATATAAAACCAGGCAGACTGGAATTCATCAGGAAAGAGTTCCCTTCAATTGAAACTACTAAAGATTACCGTGAGATTCTTAAAGATAAACATATACAGGCTGTTGTTATAGCAACACCGGTAACAACCCATAAAGAGCTGGCTGAAGAAGCAATGTTTTTGGGTAAACATGTTTTTGTTGAAAAACCTATGGCATTCAGCACTGAAGAAGCAGAATCAATGGTTGAAACGGCAATTAAGCTTAATAAAAAGCTTGCAGTTGGTCATGTTTTCCAATTTGCACCTGCAGTAAGAAAAATTAAAGAACTTATAAAGAAAAAAGTAATTGGTAATGTTCTTCATATTACTTCTACCAGAATAAATTTAGGACCTCCTGATTCTGAAGTAGATGTTATCTGGGACCTTGGTCCCCATGATTTTTCTATCATTCTTCATCTGTTGGGAGAATCTCCGTGGAAAATTAATTCCAACAGGAATGAATATCCTTTCGGTGTTTTTAATAATTTAAAATCTAAAAATAAAAATAAGCTAACAAACAACGCTCATATAGATCTTAGCTTTAAAAGCGGAACTACAGCACATATACATCTCGGCTGGCTTTCTTCCAATAAAGTAAGGTTAATGCAGATTTTTGGAACGGAAGGAACATTGGTTTATGATGAAATGCTTGCGCTTGACGGAAAACTTAAGTTGTATGGATTAGGAATAGATAACCGGATAAAAAGTAAATCTGCAGATTCTAGAGCACTGGGATATCAGTCAGGTGAAATAATGGTTATACCTTTAGAGCAGCATGAACCGTTAAGGCTTGAATGTATGGAATTTATTAATGCAGTTTTGCATGATAAACCAATGATCAATGACGGGAATATAGGGCTGGAAGTTGTAAAGCTTCTGGAAACTACAAGTGAATCTTTCAATAAACAATAATGAGTGAACGGGATTTTTTTATTCACCCAAATGCGCTGGTTGAATCTGATGATATTGGTTCAAAAACAAGGATTTGGGCTTTTGCACATGTGCTGAAAAATGTTTCTATCGGCAAAGACTGTAATTTATGTGATTATGTTTTTGTGGAAAGCGGTGTTAAAATCGGCGACAGGGTAACTATAAAGAACGGAATTTCTTTGTGGGAAGGTTTAACCATTGAAGACGATGTTTTTCTTGGTCCAAATGCTGTTTTTACCAATGATATGTTCCCAAGGAGTAAAAGGCATTCCGGGAATTTTCTTGATACACTTTTAAAACAGGGCGCAAGTGTTGGAGCAAATGCCACTATCTTATGCGGTATTACTTTAGGTAAATACTGCCTGATTGGAGCCGGTTCTGTTGTTACAAAATCAGTACCAGATTTTGCGTTAGTAACCGGCAACCCGGCAAGATTCAGATACTGGGTTTCCAAAACCGGCGAAAAACTTAGTTTTGATTCAAACAATATAGCAATAGATTCTGAAAATAATAAATATCAGTACACTGCTGATGATAATTACGGGAAAGTCACTGAAATAAAATGATAATATCGCAAACACCGTTAAGAATTAGTTTATCCGGAGGCGGAACTGACCTGGCAAATTATTATAATCCCCATGAAGGATTTGTAGTTAGTACAGCAATTGATAAATATATATATGTAATATTAAAAGAACGTTTTGATGATCTTATATACGTAGATTATTCTGCAAAAGAAATTGTAACCACAATTGATGATATTAAACATGACCTTGTTAAAGAAGCTGCAAGGTTAACCGGTATGACCAATGGTTTTGAAGTTATGATGTTTGCAGATATTCCCTCGGAAGGATCCGGACTGGGATCTTCCAGCAGTCTTACTGTTGGTTTACTTCATGCATTTTATCAATATCAGGGAAAATTAGTTACAGCTGAACAATTAGCCCGGGAAGCCTGTAAAATAGAAATTGAAATCCTGGGCAGACCTATTGGCAAGCAGGATCAGTACATAGCTGCATATGGCGGGCTCAAAAGCTTTAAATTCTGTAAAGATGAATCAGTTGAAGCAGCTTCATTAGATTTAAGCACAGAGGTAAAAAGAAAATTAGGGTCAAATTTACTTCTGTTTTTTACATCTACTACACGCAAAGCGTCTTCAATATTGGAAGAACAGAATAAAAATATCATCAGCAAGATCGATTTTCATAATAAGATCAAAGAACTGGCTTATGACACACTTGACGGTTTAAACGCACTTGATATTAACCGTGTTGGTGAAAACCTCCATGTAAACTGGGAATTAAAAAAACAATTGGCTTCTAATGTGTCAAACCCCGAAATAGACAAGATGCATTCTCTGGCAATGGAAGGGGGAGCACTGGGCGCAAAGATTTCTGGTGCCGGAGGAGGAGGCTTTTTGCTGGTTTATTGTGAAAGAGATAAACAGGACAACTTGCGGAGGGCTTTAAGGCAATACAGGGAATTGCCTTTTTACCTTGAAAAACACGGCAGTAAAATTATTTTTGATCAAACCAGGTACGATATAAAATAAAATATTAATGGAAAAAGTATTAGTAACCGGCGGTGCGGGTTTCATTGGTTCGCATACTGTAGACAGGCTGCTTAAAATAGGCTATGATGTAAGGATACTTGATAATTTACAGAAACCGGTACATCTAAAAGGCAAACCTTCCTATTTACCCGCGGAAGCTGAATTTATTTTAGGCGACGTTAGAGAGCGTGACACTATTGAAAAAGCTCTGGAAGGTATTGATTATGTTTTCCATTTGGCAGCATACCAGGATTACCTGCCGGATTTTTCAACTTTTTTCCATGTAAATTCTGTAAGTACCGCTTTAATATATGAAATTGCAGTTGCTAAAAACCTGCCCATAAAAAAATAGTTGTTGCATCTTCACAATTTGTAAACGGTGAAGGAATATATAAAGATAAGAGCGGAAATTTCATTTATCCCAAAAGAAGATCGAATGAACAGCTTGAAAAAGGTGAGTGGGATTTTACTGATAATGAAGGCAATAAGCTAGAATACATCTGGACACCTGAATCATATGCCTGTCCGCCGAATCAATATGCAATATCAAAATATTCCCAGGAGTTAATGGCTTTGAATTTCGGAGAAAGATATAGAATTCCCAGTGTTGCAATGAGATATTCAATAGTTCAGGGTTCCAGGCAGTCATTTTACAATATGTACAGCGGAGCATGCCGAATTTTCAGCCTGAGTTACTTTTTTAATAAAGCCCCTACTGTTTATGAAGACGGTATGATGCTGCGTGATTTTGTAAACGTTCATGATGTAGTTGATGCTAATATACTGGTTATGCAGGATAACAGGGCTAATTATAATGCTTTTAATGTTGGCGGAGGAAAGGCATACACAGTTAAGGAGTTTTCTGAGATTGTTGCAAAAGAATTCGGCAAAGAAGATATTAAACCAAATATCAGCGGTGAATACCGCTTCGGAGATACTAGAAATGCATGCAGTGATATCAGCAAACTGAAAACTTTAGGCTGGTCTCCGTTAAGAACAGCCGAAGACAGCGTTAAAGAATATGCCCAATACCTGAAATCACAAACTGATATACAGGATATTCTGGAATATTCAGAAAAAACAATGAAAGACCTTAATGTTGTAAGAAAAACCGGTTATTGATGATTGAAAAACAGTTTTATTCCTTTATTTCTTTATTTCATTGTGAAATACATTATTTATATTGATTTTTGTAACTAAATAAAATTTATATACCAAATGGATTTAAAAAGCTATAAAAGAATGCTTTACGATGCAGTAGATTCAGTTGATACAAAAGAAATTACTGCTTTTACTGACCTTCTCTTTGACGCATATAAAAATGATAAATTTGTTTTTGTTATCGGCAATGGCGGCAGTTCAGCTAATGCTTCTCACCTTGCTCAGGATCTGGCAAAAGGCACCAAGCTTCACCCGGAACACTCAATAAGGCTTAAAGCCCTGAGTTTAACTGATAACACACCGTTTTTAACTGCACAGGCTAATGATGAAGGTTACGATACAATATTTGAACAGCAGCTTGTAACTTATGCAAAACCCGGTGATATTGTAATTGCAATAAGCGGTTCCGGAAACAGCCCCAATATTGTTAAAGCAATTGAATGGGCTAATAATAACGGTTTAATATCAATCGGTGTTACCGGTTATGACGGAGGAAAACTATATAAAATCGCACATCATAAGCTTCATGTACCTTTAAATGAAATGTGTACTGCCGAAAGCATTCATACAATTATTTTTCATTATGTCATTCTTGAGCTCCGCGAAAAAGTAAAAGAACATCACAAAAATAATTAAATATATTATGGGAAAGCTTAAATATTTTTTATTTATTTTCATTTTTGCTTCTGTTAGCTTTGATGTATATTCTCAGGTTGAATTGGTACCTTTAAGTAATCCTGTTTATGAATTTCTTGACAGGATGTTTACTAATAAAGTAATAGATTCATATTCTTCTTCAATGGGTCCGGTTTCAAGAAAAGAAGCTGCTAAATTGCTGCTTGAGATTTCAGGGAAAAAGAACAGGCTTTCCAAAACCGATAAAGCTTTGCTGGAATATTATACTACAGAATTTGAATACGATATGTTTGGCACCCTGAAAAAATCTTCAAACTTCTTTTCTAAAAAAGGGGTTGGCGAACTGTTTTCAAATAATAAACAAAAATACCTTTATTCAGCTGCTGATACAAATGTAACATTCTTCTGGGACGGGATCGGCAGCGTAAGATATATTGGACTGGAAGGGGATTCTGCAGGAAAACCGCATGTTTTGCTTGGTGAAATTGGTACCAGGTTACGGGGCACACTTTTCAATTCAGTGGGATACTATTTAAGACTTTCCAATGGCGTTCGTTTAGGAGGGACTTCTGAAGATGCACAAAAAACTGCATTTATTGACCCATTACTTTCATCTATTAGAAAATACAGGAGTGAAGGCAATAAAACATTTGATAGCTATGAAGGTTATTTAAGATACTCACCTGAAAAGGAATGGCTTGGGTTAACTGTAGGAAGAGAGGCATTGAACTTTGGTACAGGATATATAGATAAACTTTTTTTATCAAATAAAAATTCAGCTCCTTTTGATTTTTTAAAATTAGACTTGAGATATAAAAAAATCAGGTATTCATTTTTTCATTCAAGTATAGTAGGAAATGATTCAACCGGAGCGCAGCTTTCATCTAAATACCTGGTATTCCACAGGCTGGAACTGGGACCTTTTTTCAATAACACATTTAAATTGGGTTTCAATGAAATGGTAGTTTACAGTAACGTTCCCATGAATTTTGCTTTCATTAATCCGATAAGCTTTTTAACATCAGCAGATATGAATACAGAGCTGCCGGGTAAAAACTCAAACAACACACTTCTTGGTCTGGATATGCAGATTTTTCCGGCAAAAAATATTTCTATACAGGGCAGCTTTCTGGTTGATGACCTGAATTTTGAAACTATAGGAAACGATTCAACAAAAAGTAACGATAATAAATTTGCATTCCAGGGCGGTTTAAACTGGCAGAATGCATTTACGCTTCCAAACCTTTCATTTGCGTATGAATTCACCAAAATTGATCCTTTTGTTTATGCTCACCGTGAGATAAATAATTCATATTCAAACTGGAGCCTGCCCATCGGGCATAACCTGAACCCGAATTCTGATGAACATGCTTTTAAGCTTGGCTATAATTTCGGGAGCAGGGTCAGGATTTCTGTAACTTATAAAATTCAGAGGACAGGTTTGAATTATACTGACAGTATGGGTAATTTTATTAATGTAGGCTCGGATATACTTAATGGCAGGGGTGATTTTTTAAGAAAAAATGAATTTTTAAACGGTACAAGGGTTAACAGGAATATAATTATTGCAGACCTGGAGTTTGAACCGGTTAAACAATATTATTTTACAATAAGATACCAGAGAAGGAATTATGATTATGTTGACAGCAATATTTCTTTTGGTGAAAATATTTTCTGGGGAGTATTCAGAATAGACTACTAAGCTTTATGAATATTAAAGAAACCATAAAGAATCTCGCAGAAAAACACAAAGGTGAAATGATTGCTTTAAGAAGAAGCATTCATTCAAATCCTGAGCTGGCTTTCGAAGAATTTCAAACAACAGATTTACTGTATAAAAACTTAATCCAAAAAAAGGGTTTTGATAAAGTAACACGAATTACTGATACAGGATTATTTGTGGTATTAAAAGGGAAAAAAGGTAAATGTGTTGCTTTGCGGGCAGATATAGATGCCCTTCCAATAACAGAAGAAACGGGACTGAAGTTTGCTTCAAAAAATTACGGAAAAATGCATGCCTGCGGCCATGATGCTCATTCAGCTATGGTTTACGGCGCCGCATTGATACTGAAAGATCTTAAAAGCGAAATAAATGGTTCAGTAAAATTCATATTTCAGCCTGCAGAAGAAAAAAATCCGGGCGGTGCATCGGTATTAATTAAAAACGGGGTACTGAAAAATCCAAATGTTGATGTAATTTTCGGACAGCATATTTTGCCCGGCAAACCGGCGGGGAAAATTGGTTTTTACCCGGGTGTTATGCTGGCTTCACAGGATGAAATATATATTACAATAAAAGGAAAAGCCGGGCATGGCGCAAAACCACAGTCAGCAATTGACCCTATTGTTATTGCATCACAGGTTGTGCTTGCTATGCAAACTATTGTTTCAAGATATACTGATCCATATGAGCCAATTGTAATTACTATTGGTAAATTTTCAGGAGGTACAATAAACAATGTAATTCCTGATAAAGCTGAGCTTGCCGGAACAGTCAGAACATTGAATGAAAAGCTCCGGAATAAGACATTAAAGCTGATTGAACGAACCATAAAAGGAATATGTTCGGCAGCCGGGGCAGGATATGAGTTTAACGTTTCACCGGGATATCCTGAGCTTGTAAATTCAATTAAAGAAACTGAATTTGCAGAAGCCGCTGCAATTGAATTTTCAGGCAGGGAAAATGTTTTTCCCGGAGAAAAATTTATGTTTGCCGAAGATTTTGCATACTACTTAAAGAAATGCCCCGGCTCCTTTTACTGGATCGGGGCTGGTAATACTACCGGGCTTCATACTTCAAAACTTAATCTTGACGAAAATTTAATTTCTCAGGGTGCTGCATTTATGGCATATTTAGCTATAAGCTGGCTGAAAGTAAATTAATTATTATACAATCTTAGTTTAACTCTTTCGATAATTGTTCTTCCGATATTTTTACCCATCAAAACACCATTTTCACAGGCATTCCTGTAATGTATATTACCATAAACCCTGGAATTAGAGCATTCATCTGCAGCCTCATAAAAAGAATTAAACGATCTCGGAGCCATACCTATTCTTAAATGGGTAGTATCTGTAAATGCAACAGTACCAAGTAAATGAGTTAACACATAAGAACATGTTCCTGAACTTGTTGAATGACCTGACGGATAATCCGGAAAAGGAGGAGTAGGCAAATAGGGTGTCCAGCCGGGCTGAATATAATCTCTTATATAAGATTGGGGACGCAGGTAATTATAATGCATTTTTGCATACCAGGCTGCAATAAATGCATCACCAATAGCTATACCCAGATATGCATAGCACTCTGCTGCTCTGTCAAGTGAAATGTTGTCACGTTTAATTATCTGGTTAAGGATAGATACCCAGTGACCCGGAGGCTGTGGAGTTAGCTGCTTATCACGCCAGAATAAAGCAATATCCTTTTGTTCCTGGGTTGCATTTGTACGAAGCAGATAAATTTCATACTGGTCATTATAAAACTGAGAACCGGCAGTTGTATCAAACATAAACGAAGGAGGAAGCATATTATAATCAGCAGCAGGTAAAGCAAATGTTCTCAATGTACCCCAATATGGTTCAACACATGTATCCCCCGGATTTAATGGCTCCCAGTTTGCCGGATTAAGACTTCTTGGCGGTGGTGTATAAGGCCTGCCTAAAATATCATAAAATCCGTCATTATCTGCCCAATCCAGTATTTTATTTGCAACACTTTCTCCGTATGCCAAAGATCTCTCAACTACCTCAGAAGATTTTATTGCAAGTCTTTCGTTTTTCTGCCTGTTATACATATTGTTTATCATGTTATTCGAGGGAGTATATAATTCCCTGAATAATCCTCTTAACATAACAGGCATAGCACCGGTTAATACTGACGGCCAATCATATTCTGAAGTTGGATATGCAATAGGCATACCGGGTAAATCTTTAAGCTGTCCGCTTAATGACCTGTTTAGAGGCATTCCCGGTAAAACACACTGATAAATAGTTATACAGGCATAGGAGTATACCCTTCCTGCCTGAGGAGGGTTATCGCGGCTTTGATCTGCAACAATTCTGCAGGTAAGCCACATCCAGTCAGTTGCATAATCAGAATTATAAGTTGAGCTTAATGGTGATACATTTCCGTTGTTTACATTAACCGGTGAGTTATCATCACTGCATCCTTCAAGAAATAACAGATTAAAAACTATGAATATTAATAATAAAAAAAATCTTTTCATATATATTTAAATTTTTTATTTTATCAGTATCATTTTTCTTGTTTCAGAATATTCTTCGGTCATCATTTTATAATAATATATTCCGCTTGATAAACCTGATGTAACATTTCCGGTTAAATTAATTCTGTAAATTCCTGCCTGTTTAACCGAAGATTCAAGTACAGCTATTACTGATCCAAGTACATCATAAAGTTTAATTGAAACAAAAGAGCTTTTCGGTAAGCTATATTCAATCACAGTTGATGGATTAAAAGGATTCGGATAATTCTGTTTTAAGCTGAAATTATCAGGGATTTGATTATTATTGTTATTTATACCTATAACTCCCGATTCAATTATTGTAATAGTTTGATTGGTACTGACATTAGTTACAGTATTTTTAATTCCGCTGGGAAAAATTACCTCAATCGAATCAATCACATTTGTTGTTCCAACCCCGATTGTCTGAACAAAACTGTTCTGTGAACAGTAACTTTGTCCGCAATGAGTAGTTCTTACAAACCTGCTGCCGTTTCTGTAAACATAAATTTTTGACCCTACAGCTTCCCTGTTGCTTACAGTTCCCTGAAGCTTAATTTTTATCCATTTATTCGAGCCGCCGCTGCTTTTCCATAACAAACTGGGCTCAAAATCATTTAATACAGCCATATCGCAATACCCGTTATTATCAATATCTCCAATTGCATTGCCATAACTTGCATAAAAATTTAAATCAATGCCGGAACCTGTTACACGGGTAAAAGTACCGTTGCCGTTATTTTTGAATAAAACATTTTCCCGGTGCGGATTTCCGCCGGAAGCTGTTATGAACAGATCCAGGTCACCATCATTGTCGTAATCAAAAAAATTGTTGCCCCAGCAAATTTTATTTACACTCATACCTAAAGCTGCTGCTACATCTGTAAAAGTTCCGTTACCGTTATTTTTTAAGAACGCATTTCCCTCTTCTCCATTAGATATATATATATCAAAGTCGTTATCATTGTCAAAATCTCCCACAGAAAGTCCCATTGCGTCCATAGTGAGATCTGTTCCGGTCGCAATACTTACATCCGTAAAACTGCCGTCACCATTATTCTTAAGCATTGTATTTCCAACACGCCTGTCATTTGCAATATAAATATCTTCCCAGCCGTCATTATTGTAATCAATTGTTGAAATTGCCAGAATTTTATTCCCAAAATTTCCGGCGCCTGATTGAACCGTAATATCAGTAAATGTTCCGTTACCGTTATTTTTATACAGCCTGTTATGATAGTTTATATTATTGCCAAATCCGCTGTAAACGCCGGCATAAAGATCCAGAAAACCATCTTTATTATAATCAAAGAACATTGCTGCTGTTGAATGAATCGAATCGCTTATCAGCAATCCGCAAGAATTTGTCACATCTGTATAATCCGTTCCATTATTTCTGTACAACCTGTTTTGACCGGTAAGATTTGCAATAAATATATCACGGTCTCCATCGTTATCATAATCAACAACTAAAATAGTTTTTGATTCTTTATCGTCGTTTATACCCAGGGCAAAGGTAGTTTCAATAAAAGTATTGTTACCGTTATTTTTATAAATTTTTACCCTTTCGCCCTGTGATGTTGGAAAAAACAGATCATCAAAGCCATCATAATCATAATCAACAATAGTAATGCCCGCTCCATTAAAAGAGCCATTGTATTGATGAATAATTCCCGATGTTGGAACTATATTTGTAAATGTTTGTGAAAACCCAATCCCGGTCAGAAAAAACAATAAAACAGGAATAAGCAGTAAATATTTTACTCTCATCTTATAATATTAGTTAATTGATAAGAAAATAATAACTATATTTCTGTTTTATTTCAATACATTAATCTAAATAAAAATGCCTCAAAAACATTCATTTTTGAGGCATTTTGGATATTATTTCTAACTTTATTACTTAATCAGCAGCATTTTCCTTGTTTCTTTAAAACCATCGGAAATCATAGTATAAAAATAAATTCCGCTGGAAAGGTCTTCTGCATTAAGTGAAACTGAATAATTGCCCGTTGGAAAGATACTGTTTGCCAGAAGCTTGACTTGCTGGCCTTTTGCATCTGTTAAAAATATATTTACATTTGATTGCCTGGGTACTGAAAAATTTATCCTCGTTTGCGGATTAAAAGGATTCGGATAATTCTGTTTCAATTCATAGATTAAAGGAATTGTATTATTATTACTGTTAATGCTTACCATATTCTGACAGGGACCATCTATATGCGTATAAATTAATGATTCTGTTCTGTTGGAATTAGTATTTGTAGTATACCCGCCTACAGCATAAACGATGTCATATCCTTTGCCGCAAGCTTTATAGTTTGAGCGTGCCAAAGTATTATCAGGCAAACCCGGCTGCCAGCTTTGAGTGCAGAAATTCCAGAAGTGCGTTAATGATGTAGGTACCGAACCGCCAATTGCTCCGCCTGTACACATAATACCAACACCAGTGCCTTTTACAGCAACAAATGAAGCCATTCTGGTAATTGGTCCTGCAGGATAGTTCTGTATCTGGGTCCATGTTACACTCAAATTAGAAGGGTTAACAACTCCTTTATAACAGTTTGCTATAGCAACTCCGTTTGTAGTATAACCTCCGGCTGTAATAATTGTATCTCTGTACAATCCGCCGCCAAGCATAGTTATAGGTATCGGCAGGTCATTGCTGTATGTATAGGTATTGGAAGCAACATTATACACCTGTACTTTATTGGTTTTTAATGCTGAAGCCCCGTAATATCCATCACCGCCGCCAATAATAAAAATATGTGATTCACTGTGTTTTACTATAAGCGCATCTGTGATCCTGGTAGACATATCACTCAATGTTTGCCATGAATTTGCGCCAACGTTGTACTTTAAAGTTTTTCCGAAGGTCGGTGAGTTACCACCAAATACAAGGATTTCCGATCCTCCGTTTATCGGTACTGCTGTACCGGAAGATATCTGGTATGGCATTGTAGAATAATTATAATTCCATGTACCATTACTCAGATTTAAACGTGAAACTCTTCGTAATTCTGCAGTAGAATTTCCACCTCCAAATTGGTATAGATACGGAATACCATTTATTTCAACGTATGCACAGCAGCTTCGGGAAAGTGAATTTGGAGAGTTAGGCAAAATTGACCAATTGCCTGAAATCATATATGGTGAGGGTTCAGGGATATAACCATATCCGGATGTATAATTTTCATCAAAGTCGGGGTTTTGCCCCCATACAATGGTGAAATTTAATGATAAAAATAGAAGTATTATTATTGTTTTCATATATAACCCCAAATGATTAATTAAATATAATTAACTTCTAGAGGTCATACAATACCCTATATACGTTACAAATTGTAATTAAACTATTGATATTACTTAATTAACAGCATTTTTTTTACTATCAATAAATTCTCCTGATTCTAATTTATAAAAATATACACCACTTGATAAATTATCTGCATTAAAATTAACACTATGCGTTCCTGCCGGCATATATTCATTAATTAATACAAATACTTCCCTGCCAAGCAGATCTGAAATTGTAATTTTAACATTACTTCCAATTGGTATATCATACGAAATTTTTGTTACAGGGTTAAACGGATTAGGATAGTTTTGTTTTAAATTATATATTGCAGGAATATTATTATTCTGAATACCTGTTAATGGTCCGGTACAATTCAGCAAACACGTATCTGCAAATACATCAAGCGGTCTGGTTGTCTGCCCCTGTAATGAGCCGCCTGCAATCCATATTTTTACTCCGGGTCTGTTATTGCAATAGGTGATACTTGCTGAAACAGAACCATACAGATTATTTGTTCTTACCGGTTTACCGTCTTTATAACTCCATGAATTGAGAGTAGTATCCCAAATAGCCATAGAATCATTTCCTGAACCGCCGTTTATTTCACCCATTACAACATAAAATTTACCCAGAATTGCGGTTCCGCCTGGTCTGCTAGATGCAATTGCTACGTTTGTTCTTTGCTGCCAGGTTATCTGCAGCGGGTTTGCAGGATTTATTGTGCCGACCCAGAAATCATTACGGAAAGAACCTGAATAACCGGCGCATACAAAGAGCTTGTTGCCAAGAATTCCGCCGGCAAAGCTCCTTCTTCCGTTTCCGGAAGTGATCTGGGTTGCCTGAGCCCATGTATTTGTGTTAACATTATACACCTGAACCAACGTCTCATAAGTAATCCAGCCGCCAAACATACAATATATTAGACTGTCATTATAAGCTTCAGCAACATTACCGGTAACCGGTGTAGGAATATTTGCTATTACAGACCAGTTCCCTGTTGCAGGGTTATATACGAAAGTTTCGTTCGTTCCTGTTGTTATGGTTGTATTTCCGCCACCGATGTAATAAATTTTATTTCTGCATGCAACAAGGTCGCCGCCGGACTTAGGCACAGGTGTTCCAACTCCTGTTGTCCAAACATTTCCGCTGATTGAATATTTGTAAAAATTACTTGAAGGACCTCCTGAAGGTGAACCGCCGGCAACATAAATAGTATCACCAAGAACAACTGATGCATGTCCCCATAATGTGCCTGTTCCCGGAAGTACCGGGAAATTACTGCACCATTGGTTTGCCTGAAATGGCTGTGAAAATAATGTGATTTGAATTGCTAAAAATAGTATTGTGAAGATCTTTCTCATGATCCACCCCCCTTTAGTTTACTATAAAATTTTAGCTAACTAAAAATAGGTATAAATTGAGGGTAAATCAATAATGATAATAGCTAACTATTAACGCTATTATTTTAACAAAACCATCTTTTTTGTAATTTTTTGGGAATTATTATAGATAGAGTAAAAATATACTCCGCTTGCAAGATTTTTACCTGAAAATATAATTTCGTATGTACCCGGTAATATTTTTTCAAAAATATTCTCTGAAACTAATTTTCCGTTTACATCTGAAACAGCAAACACTATTTTTTCACCGGGATTAATTGTGTTAACTTCAAATTTAATTTTAGTTTCAGGGTTAAACGGATTCGGATAATTTTGATGAAGTTTGAAGCTTCCGGGAATATTTGTATTTACATTTACTATTCCAATCGGAGGAGGTGTAACAAAAGAATATTTTTTTGCTGTGTTAAGGGCATTGGGATTTTTTAATCCTCCAAATAAATAAAAATAGTTTGAATCTGTTCCTGTTACTGAGGCAAAAGTAGAAATAATTCCCGCAGAATCAGTAGAAGAAGGCTGAAAATTGGTCCAGACTCCAATTCCATTGCTGAAGTTAAATCCCCAAATTGAATTAATAGTTATTCCCCCGTTCATAGCCGGACCAATGAGCATATAATCCTTCCATCTTGAACCTGCTACCCGATATGTACCAACACCGTATGGTGTATTCCCGAATAATTCCCATACAATATTTAACGTATCTGGATTAGTTTCTGTAATTCTGCCTTTATAAACTGAACTAAGATTACCGGCATTATAACCGCCGTAAACAAATAACAATGAATCGCCTTCATATACATAATAATCAGCATGGGCAGTTGTTATATTAACCGGAAAAGATGTTGATATTTTCCATGTATTTAACAAAGGATTATAAATCCTCACACGGTTGACAGGTGAAGTAAATCCTGAAGTTGACCCGCCAATTACAGCAATTAAGCTGTCGTTAATTACACAAACTGCGGCTTCATATACAAACGGAGCCGGAATTGTATCAGCGATGCTCCATGTATTCTGCTGCAGCGAATATTTGAATATTAAACCGTCCGGCGGGCTTAAACTAGAATCAATTGAACCAACGAAGTAAAGAAAATTTTTAACTTTAACAAGCCTGCCTGACCATCTGCCTCTTGGCAGCGATGCTGCCTGCTGGTATGAATTTGTATTGATATTATACCACCAGCATGTATCTGATGGAGCTGAATTTATTATCCCGCCTCCGCAAATGAGTATTCTGCCGCCTGCAGAATCATAATATGTATTGGTACCGTATCTTTTTGATGGCAGGTCTGCCAGATAGCTCCATGTACCCTGCACATTTACATTTGTATCACCTGCCATAAAGCTTAAAGCAGCCGGATCGAAATCCGGTTTTAAAGAGGGGAATAACAGATTTTCCTGTGTTAAAACAGAAATATTTAATATTAAAACTGCAAAAAGAGGAATGAATTTATTCAGCATTTACAAGGTTAGGCAAATTTTAGGTTATAATCAATAAAAATAAAAAGCACAGAAATCATTGACTTCAAATGATCCCTGATTTAAAATATTTTAAATGTGGTGTCAGGTATTCACCTGACACGCGTTGGGCTGAAAGTTTTTAGATAAATACCCGACGCCACACACTTTCAGTTAGTTTGCACAGACAGGAATGTCTGTGCCACTAATAACTTTATTTTTGTTACTTAACAAGAAGCATACGTTTTGTTTCTGTTCCCCGCTGCGTTTGCAGCGAATAGAAATATATTCCCGAAGAAAGCGCCGATGCATCAAAATTCACTTCATATGTTCCCGGGTGTTTGTATTCATTCATCAGCACCTTTACTTCCCTTCCCAGTATATCATAAACAACCAGCCGTATATCACCGCTTTCGGGAATTCCGAATTTAATTGTTGTAGCAGGATTAAACGGATTGGGATAATTCTGTTTCAGGAAATAGTAATTTGGAATTTCAATCGAATGTACACCACCCCATACTGAATATATTATATTAATACACCATTTATTTAGAACCCCTGTATCACCAGTAGCAGTATCAGATATTGAAAGTCGCCAGAAACCGGAATTATAAGGACCGTTGAACGGGGTTAATGGTGAAGACGGAATAAATGAACCGGTAAACGGAGCAGTACCTGACGATATTGGAACAGTTGCAGAATCATTTAATACAGTTCCGATAAAATTATCACCTGAACCACCGACGGAATTTATTATACGAATGCTGGTGCTGCCCTTGCTAAGATAAAACCTTAGATCAGAATCCCATGTGTGAAATACTGTATCAATTTTTATATTTACGTCAGTAATTATTATACCACCGGGAATATTAATAAATACAGAATCTCTTATCCAAGAATGATCATTAATTGGTAAGATAAGATTGTTTCTGCAAATTGTTTCATTTGGACTTGGAATATTAATACGATTCATCAAAGCCATCCCTGTTCCCTGTGCATTATAAGTACATAAAGCGGGTCCTAAAGCGCCTGTAGTTGTATCAAGTATCCTTAACTGTGAAGCAGTTGTATATGCCATGCAGTAGAATTTATTATCATTTGGATCAACACCGCCATCCTGACCGAAGTTGATATTCTGTGTTAATGAACCAACAAGTGTAACTGCACCTGTGGATTTATTCCATTTATAACAGTTATCTGCAACGATATCAAGCGAGAAGAGACTGTGATTAACATATCGAGTACCCATTAAGCTGATTGCTCCAGCGCAAACAGATGATGCTGTGCCAAGCGGTATGCATACACCTGTAGTCATATTAACGGTAAAGATCTGTGAAGCCGTTATAGATGTTGAAACACCATACATAGTTGTACCATCCCAGCACATACCTGTAAGGTTTGACTGCGGAACACCTGTCATATTGAAAACAAGCGTTTGTGTCGCAACAACGGTATCAATTGCCCATAATTGAAAAGGTGCAGACTGGTTCCATGTGTATATAACCCCGTTTCGTTCAACAAGTCCCCCGGGGAATGTAATAGGCATAGCAACACCTATAGGGGTTGGGGTGCAGCTTTCCATGAATAATTTCCCGAACTGGAAATTTGTTGAAGAAGCAATCTGGACAAAAGCCCTTGTGCCAATTGCAAAATCATTAGGCTGGATTACCAGGGGTAAATTATCATTTGCCGGAGCTCTGCCAACAGAATGTTTTTCCGGTTGTGAGAATAAAAATGTTATATTGAGAATTATCAAAAAAATTGTAATAGTTTTCATAATAATTAAATTTACATTTTTAATACTGAAGCAGTACAGACATAAAAGTCTGTGTTACTAACATAATTTTAATATGCGGTGCCAGGTATTCACCTGATACGCGCCGGGCTGAAAGTCTTTTAGATAAATACCTGAAGCCACACACTTTCAGTTAGTTTGCACAGACAGGAATGTCTGTGCCACTAATAACTTTATTTTTATTACTTAACAAGCAGCATACGTTTTGTTTCTGTTCCCCGCTGCGTTTGCAGTGAATAGAAATATATTCCCGAAGAAAGCGCCGATGCATCAAAATTCACCTCATAAGTGCCCGGGTGTTTGTATTCATTCATCAGCATTTTTATTTCCTTGCCAAGAATATCATACACAACCAGCCGTATATCTCCGCTTTCGGGAATACCGAATTTTATTGTAGTTGCGGGATTGAACGGGTTGGGATAATTCTGTTTGAGAAAGTAATAATTAGGAATTTCAATCGTTTGAATACCGCCAACAGGGCAGTTATACATAATAATAATACACCATCTTTTTAATGTACCGGTATCACCTCCGGCAGTATCTGTAATAGCCAGCTTCCAGTATCTGCCGGTTGAGCCTGGATTTCCGTTAAAGACAACCAGCGGATTTTGAGGACGGTATGAGCCTGTGAACGGAGCAGTACCCGAGCTAATTGGATTTAATGCTGAATCATTCAATACCGTACCGATAAAATTGTCGCCCGATCCTCCAACCCAGTTTATTATCAGCGCACCTACGTTTCCCCTTCTCAGATAAAACCTCAGATCTGAATCCCAGGTATGTATGACTGTATCTATTCTGACATTAACATCTAAAACTATACAATCATCACCAAGTACTGCAAATATCGAATCATATAATGTTGAGTGATCATTTATCGGAAGATTTAAACCTCCTCTGCAAAAAGTTTGCTGTATTCCTGGAGGAGGCGGGTAATAAACAATATCAATCGGCGCAATCCCTGTTCCCTGGCTTGGATAAGTACACAGTAATGTACTGCCGGCGGTAGAAGTATCAAATTTTCTGAGCTGCGGACCGGTTGTATAAGCCATCCAGTACAAAGCTCCGTCATTATTATCAAACTGTGCATCCTGCCCGAAGTTTGCATCAACTCCAAGCGGACCTAACAGAGTAAATACACCAGTGGTTTTATTTGCATGGTATAAATTATCATTAACTATATCAATAACAAACAGCCTGCTGCCGGCATACTTTCTGCAGGAAATGGATATTGCCCCGCTGCAAATTGTTGACGGGGCACCTATTGGAGTGCATACACCGGTTGTCATATTAACAGAAAATATTTGTGATTGGGTAAGTGATGTAGAAATTCCGTAAACTGTTGTTCCATCATAAGTCATGCCTGTATAATTTACCTGCGGTACACCTGTCATATTAAATACAAGTGTATGAATCCCGGTAACTGTATCAATTGACCAAAGCTGGTAAGGCGAAGACTGGTTCCAGGAATAAACAATACCGTTTCTGTACATTAACCCCCCCGGAAAAGTTATTGTAAACGGAGAGCCAACATTTGTAACAGCGCAGCTTTCCATAAATGATTTACCGAACTGAAACGAGGACGATACCGAATGCTGCACAAATGCGCGTGTGCCTATCATATCGGATGATGGATTATGCTGATAAAAAGATTGATCTGAATCTTGCGGTGCAAACCCGGCAGAAGTTTGATAAGTTTGCTGGTAAAGCTTACCGGTGGATACAGAAAGAAAACAAAGTATAAGAAAAATTGTTTTCATTGGCAGAATTTTTAAATTAAAAGAATAGAATCTTTAATACCAGAACATAATAAATATATAAAAAAATAGCAATTACAAAATTGAAAATTTATCTGAAAACAGCAAATTTTGAGATAAATTTCAAATAAAAAACCCGTTTCCTTTTCAGGAAACGGGCTTTTTGAAAATTATGATTTAAATAGATTACTTCACAAGAAGCATTCTCTTTGTTTCGGTGAAATTACCTGCTTCTAAGCGGTAGAAATAAACACCTGATGATAATGCAGAAGCATCGAAGTCTACATTATAAGTACCGGTATTTCTGAATTCATTTACCAGTGTAGTAACTTCTTTTCCTAATATGTCAAATACAACTAATTTCACGTTATTAGCTTCCGGTAAAGTGAATTTAATTGATGTTGACGGGTTGAACGGATTAGGATAGTTCTGGCTTAAGCTGTAATAGTTAGGAATTTCAACAGTCTGAATTCCGCCTACAGGGCACTGATAAGTTACAACAACGCACCATCTTCTTAATGTACCTGTATCACCTGTAGCAGTATCGCTGATTGAAAGTCTCCAGTAACCGGAAACGAACGGTCCGTTGAATACTGAAAGCGGTGAAGAAGGAATGAATGTTCCTGTGAAAGGAGCTGTTCCTGAAGCAATTGGTGTTGTTGCTGAATCGTTTAATACTGTATTGATGAAGTTATCGCCTGAACCGCCGACAGAGTTGATAATTCTTGCGCCAACTGTTCCGCGGTTAAGATAGAACCTTAAATCTGAATCCCATGTGTGGATAACAGTATCAATTCTTACATTAACATCTAAAACTGTGCAGCCTGCACCAAGAATCTGCTGAACAGAATCTCTGCCCCATCCATGATCTGGAAGCGGAACGTTGAGTCCGCCGCGGCAAAGTGATACCTGAGTACCTGCTGGCGGAGGAGGAGCACCCGGAGGTAATATAGCCATACCTGTAGCCTGGTTTAAATATGTGCAAAGAATTGCACCTAATGTACCAGTTGTTGTATCAACAGCTCTTAACTGCGGACCTGTAGTATATGACATTGCATAGAACTTGTTATCACTGTTATCAACACTTCCATCCTGACCAAAGTTTATATTCTGACCAAGAGGTCCTACAAGCGTAAATACACCTGTTGTTTTGTTAACTTTGTATAAGTTATCGGCAACGATATCAAGTGCAAACAAGCTGTACTGTGCTCCGTAACGGCCAAGTAATGTGATACCGCCTGCACAAACTGCTGATGCAGTTCCGATAGGAGTACAAACACCTGTTGTCATGTTGATTGTGAAGATCTGTGACTGTGTAATGCTTGTAGACATACCATAAACAGTTGTTCCATCATAGCACATACCTGTGAAGTTTGTCTGCGGAACTCCAGTCATGTTGAATACGAGAGTATGTGTACCAGTAGTAGTATCAATGCTCCATAACTGGAACGGTGAAGACTGGTTCCAGGTATAAACAATACCATTCCTGTACATCAATCCGCCCGGAAATGTTATTGTGAAAGCAGAGCCAACGTTTGTGATAGTACATGATTCTGTGAATGCTTTACCAAACTGGAAAGTTGGTGATGATGAAATCTGCGAAAAATAACGTGTGCCAATAGCTGCATCAGTTGGGTTACTGTTACTCGGCTGATTAACACTGTTCACAGGAGCCGGTCCAACTGAATGTGGAGCATCCTGAGCATTTGTTACCGCTACGAAAGCAATAACAGCAAAAAAAAGCGATAAGAATTTCCTCATATTGTTTTTTTTTGGTTTGTTAAAAAATAGTTAATTGAATGGTGCATTATATCATTTTTTGTTTTGTATGTCAAGTGAAAATTTTAATAAATAATTAATCTGGTTATTGCGTTTTTATAATTTTTTTAGCATTTTCGCGGAACTTCCAAATCTCTTTTACATTCTTTTCTAAAATGTTCTATTATTATGGCTCTAAAAAACATTAAAATTCCGCATTTAAACTCAAAAAACAGCCTCAATTATATAGATTCTGATATATACATTCCGGATATCTTTAAAAACACTGATGTAAAATTCCCGTTAATAATATTCGCACACGGATTCAAAGGATTTAAGGACTGGGGTGCTTTTCCGTATTTATGCAATAAACTTGCTGAAAACGGTTTTGCTGTATTAAGTTTTAATTTTACACATAACGGGGTTTCTGCTGAAAGCCCTGTGGATTTTACCCGTCTTGACCTGTTTGAAAAAAACACTCATTCTATTGAACTTGATGACCTGAGGAGTGTAATCTGTTATGCAGATAAACTGGCAGAAATTTATCCGGTTGATAAAAACAGAATTGGATTAACTGGACACTCCAGGGGCGGAGGTATTTCTGCTGTTACTGCTTATGAAAATGAAAACATAAAAGCGTTATGCCTGCTGGCATCAATTGCTAAGTTTGACAGGTATACAGATGAGCAGAAAAAAAGATGGAGGGAAAAAGGATTTATTGAAATTCCAAATACAAGAACAAATCAAATGATGCGGCTGAATGTGAATATGCTTGATGATATAGAAAAAAACAAGAACAGACTGGATATTCTAAAAGCTGTTACTGGGTTAAAGAAACCGTTGTTAATAATTCACGGAAGAGAAGACCTTGCTGTAAAGTTTACTGATGCGGAGGCATTATATAATGCAGCTGATAAAAATCTTGCGGAATTGCACATCCTAGAAAATACAGGTCATACTTTCGGGGTGGAGCATCCGTTCAAAACAACAACAATATATTTTAATGAAGTTATTAAGCTTATCGTAAATTTTTTTAAAGAAAAATTAGCTTAATCTGAAACCTTATTTGCTATTAAATTTCTTTCTTACAGCTTTATCGGCAGCTTCGGGAATAAACATCGAAACATCTCCGCCGTAACGGGCAATTTCTCTTACAAGAGTAGAGCTGATATAAGCAAATTTTTCAGATGGCATTAAGAATACAGTTTCAAGCTGTTTTGATAATTTCCTGTTGGTAAGCGCCATTTGATATTCATATTCAAAATCAGAAAATGTCCTTAATCCCCTGATTATAACCCCTGCATTTTTTTGGGCAGCAAAATCAACCAGCAGACCTTCAAATCCATATACCTCGCAATTACTAAAATTTTTTACAGCCTCGTTGATTATATTTATTCTTTCATCAGAATTAAACAAAGAGTTTTTAGAAGGACTGCTTACCGGCGCAATGATGACCCTGCTGAACAGCTGTGATGCTCTTTCAATTATATCAAGATGACCGTTTGTAAGCGGGTCAAAAGTACCGGGGTATACTGCTGTTCTTTTATCCATCTGGATTATTTTAATTTTGAAATAGCTTAATTTTCTTTGCTGTTAAGTATTGTAAAATTTGTCGTTCCGGTTTTTTTATGAATAATTTCGTAATCATTCATCAGTATCATTCCTGCGCTTTCACCTGAATGTTCAAGGATAAAGATGCCGAATTTTAATTCCCTGATATTCATTAAAAGCTCATTATAATGTTCATAATTATAAGGGGGGTCAGCAAAAATAATATCATAATATTTATCATGATGTCTTTTTAAAAATGCTGCAGCATTTTCATTATAAATATTTACATTTTCTTCACAATTAAGAAATGCAGCGGTTTTTTTAATGCATTCAAGCTGTTTGCCGGAATTTTCTACAAAATCACATGATCCGGCTCCTCTGCTTATTAGTTCAAAGCCAACTGCTCCTGAACCTGCAAACAGATCAAGACAAACAGCTTCATCAAAATCAATAAGATTATTCAATACATTAAATAGTGTTTCCCTTGCCCTGTCTGTGGTAGGGCGGTATCCTGAAAAATCAGCTTTATGACAGTTACTGCCGTTAAAATTCGAATATATCTTTCTGGATCTGAATTTACCGCTTATTATCCGCATAAGATCAGGACTGAATATTTCTTAAAGCCACACCGCAGCCCGGAGCAAAGCTGTAAAAATTCTTTCTCAGGGTGCTGTTTTTCAAAAAAACTTCTGATGCAGTAAAACATTCAAACGGATTCAGCAGCATAAATGGACCAAGATCATTTTTCTCCAGCGCTGAAAATGTATCTTCCTTTATATCATCTCCGTAAAAATAAATTCCGTCAACCTTGCCGGCAATCAGTTCATTATTAATTATACTGTTTAACTTCCGTATCAGGTTTAAATTGAATTCTGTTTCGTTGTAATATCTGGAATAAGTATAAAATTTATATTTTCCATTCTGCAAATATCCGTAATCAATTCTTCCGTTTTTGATCCCGGTCAGCAGAATATTGCTGCCGGTAATTTTTTCTTTCAAAATAAATCTTAACGAGTTTTCTGCGGAAAAATGATCAATATCAACAACGTTAAGGTCTAATGAACAAATTTTGAATATCCTTTTTACAAATTCAATTGTATTTTTTGGAACAGCTATAACAAGGAAATCATCACTCAGCTTGGAAGGCAAAACATTATTAAGCCTGTATGTATTAACCAGAAAGTCGTTGTAATTATCCGGGAAGTAATTGGAAAGTTCCCAGTAAATCCTTGAATTAATTGTTTGTTTTCCTTCTGTAAAATCAACCGGCAGGGTTATAATAAATGCCTGTGATGAGCTTATGGTTAAACCAGCGGATGTAACTTCCAGGTTTCTTTTGGCAATGTAGGTAGAAATTTCGCTTGATATATTGGTCAGATCTTTTTGGCTGCTTTTATATTTGCCAAGCTCATTTTCAAAATCAAAATCTACCTTAACAGATTCGATATTTTCAGCTTTAACAATTTCACCTGTACCTGATAATTCAGTAAAATATATTTTACTGCCGGAAAACCCTATTCCTAATGATCTTTTCAATTAAATAAATATTTTACAAAATTAAGTGTAATTATTGCAGCAATCAAATAAAAAAATATTACGTATGTAAATATACTTTTTTTTACTGACCAGGCAAAACTATTTGTATTACTCTGTTGTAATAAATTCTTTCATATCATTGAATTTTTTTTCACCAATTCCTTTTACTTTCATTATCTCTTCAGAATTTCTGAAACTTCCGTGCAGCTCTCTGTATTCAATGATCTTTTCTGCCGTAACTTCGCCAATACCAGGCAATTCAGAAAGTTCGTTAATTGAAGCAGAATTAATATTTATTTTTCCTGAGGGTAGTTTTTTTGTTAAAGGGATCTTATCTATATTCAGCTGCAGGCTGTCAGCCAATGCATTTATCTCATCTTTTCTGGTCTGGTTAATGCTGTCAGAAAGGGCTGAATTAAGCTCATTAAAAGTACTTTTAAGCCTTTTTTCGAAATTTATATCAGACTGGCTGTAATCATAATCGGAAGGCTTTTTCCAGCCGGAATATTTAATAACCAATCCTGCGGCTAATGCAGCCAGCAAAAAGCAGATGAATGCAAGCTCTTTTTTGTTTAAACCTGTTTTATTTAACAGTTTATTCATAAGGGGTCGTATTATTCAGGAAAATGTATCTTTTACTTTACTGAAAAATCCTTTTGATCTGCTATCATGCTGTTTGCTTTTTGGTTTCAGATTTTCACTTCCTGCAAGTGTTTTAAATAGTTCTTTTTCTTTAGAAGTTATTTTTGAAGGAATATATATATTGATATGTACCAGCTGGTCTCCTTTACCGGAATGATTGAGATGTTTGATTCCTTTATCTCTTAATCTCAAAATTTTTCCGGGCTGGGTTCCGGCTTCAATTTTAAGCATAACAGTACCGCCAAGTACCGGTATTTCTGATTCTGTTCCCAGAACAGCATCTGTAATACTGATAGTATGATCATAAATAATATCATCCTGCTCTCTGATAAAAAATTTATGTTCAGCTTCATCTATCAAAACTATCAGGTCTCCAGCAGAACCGCCTCTAATACCTGCATCTCCTTCATTCCTTAAGGGAATATAATTACCGCTGGATACACCTGCAGGAATATTTACTTTAATTGTTGCTTCTTTTCTATCCCTGCCATCGCCGCCACAGTAACTGCATTTTTCTTTAATTACTGTTCCTTCACCGTTGCATGATGGGCAGACCTGTATATTAACAAACTGCCCGAACATAGAACGGGAAACAGTTCTAACTTCTCCGCTGCCGCCGCAGGTGGTACAGGATACAGAACCGGAAGAAGCTTTTGCTCCTGACCCGCTGCAATGAGTACATTTTTCAAATCTTTTTACTTTGATTGTTTTTTCTGTACCGGCAGCAATTTCTTCAAGGGTAAGCCTAAGTGTGATCTTAAGATCGTTACCCTGTATACCTTTTTGTTTATGCCTTCCGCTGTGCCTTCGCTGGCTGCCTGAACCGAATATTTCATCAAAAATACTTCCTCCGCCGAAAATATCCCCGAAATGAGAAAAAATATCATTTACATTTCCAAATCCCTGTTCAAAACCGGAACCCCGCATACCGGCATGGCCAAACTGGTCGTACCTTGCCCTTTTATTGGGGTCGCTTAGCACTTCGTAAGCTTCTGCTGCTTCCTTGAATTTTTCCTCCGCATCTTTATTACCAGGATTCCTGTCCGGGTGGTACTTCATCGCCATTTTGCGGTAAGCACTTTTAATATCATTATCAGATGATTGGCGGTTTACTTCAAGTATTTCGTAATAATCTCTTTTAGCTGACATTAATAAAATTACTCCGGTTATGATGAAACAACAACTTTTGCATGCCTTAAAACCTTATCTTTAAGGAAATATCCCTTTTCAACAGTATTCAGAATTGTTTCCGGTTCTTTGGTTTCATCCGGCTGCTGCATTATTGCTTCATGCAGATTAACATCAAACTTCTTACCGTCACTTTCCATAATTTTCAGACCCTGCTTTTCAAGTACAGATCTGAATTTCTCATACACAAGATCGATTCCTTTTTTTAATGCATCTTTATCGTGGCTTTTTTCAAAAGAGCCCATAGTTCTGTCGAAATCATCCAAAACAGGAAGCAGATCTGTTAATACCTTTTCACCTGCATAAGCAAAGAACTCTGCCCGTTCTGAATCTGTTCTTTTTTTATAATTCTCAAATTCAGCGGCAGTTCTCAAATACAGGTCCTTAAACTGCTCTGACTGTTTTTCAAGTTCGGAAATTTTATTGTCATTATCAGAATCAGGAGAAGATTTGGTGTCTTCACCGTTTATTTTGATTTCTGTATCTTTTAGCTTTTCAGTTGTTTGTTCGGGTTTTTCTTTTTTATTTTTTGTCATACTTATTTCGATTGCCCTGTTATTCTGTTTTAAAACTTTTCTGTGATAATTTTTGAGGTAAAATCCAGCATAGATACCATTTTGGAATAATTCATTCTTTTAGGTCCAATTAATGCTATCCTTCCTTTAACATCGCCAACGCTGTATTCAGAAGATATAATACTATAATCTTTTAACTTTTCATCTTTATTTTCTGAGCCTATTGAAATTGAAATCCCCTTTTCATCAACGGGAAGGTTATTAAGAACATGCACTACAATACCTTTTTCGTCTGTAAGCTCAATTATATTCTTATAATTATTTGTATCACCAAATTCAGGCTGTGAAAGGATTTCTGTGGTGCCGCCTATGTATAAAGTCATACCTTCTTTTTCGTCATGGAAAATCTTATCAATTGAATCTATAAAAACTTTCAGAATTTCTTTAGAATCAGTTCTGATATCCTTAATTCTTTCTGCAAATGTTTTTCTGATTTCCGTAAGACTTAATCCACTCAGCTTTTCATTTAAAATTCCGGTGATTTTTTCTATCTTATCCCTGGCAATTCCCGTTTCAACATCGAACAATAAAGTTCTTACAAGTCCTGCTTTAATGGAAACAATTACCAGTAATTTTGTAGACGAAAGATTTACCAATTCAAGCCTTTCGAAAATTCCGCCTGAAATATACGGCTGCGATACAATACTTATTTCTTTTGAAAGTCTTCCTAATATCCTGGATACTTCTTTATATATTTCATCCTTAACATTATCAGCCTCATTGATTTGTGTTTTAAGAATATCTTTTTCCTGCTGGATCATAGGTTCAGTATCCATCAGTTCGTTCACAAAATACCTGTATCCTTTATCTGTAGGCACCCTTCCTCCTGATGTATGATTATGAGTAAGGTAATTAAGCTCCTCAAGATCACTCATAACATTTCTGACAGAAGCAGGAGATAATTTTATTTCAGAATTTTTTGAAATATACCTTGAGCCTACAGGATTGGCAGAATAAATATATTCTTCAATAATGCAGCGTAATATTACTTTTTCTCTGTAAGTTAATTCATCCATTACATTTTAGCACTATTAACGATTAATTGCTAACAATTAATTATAGTTCCAAGAGCAAAATTACTCAAAAATAGAGAATTCTTCAATATATAATATAATAAATGAAATGAAAATTCCGTAAAAAAGCAATATTAAATTGTTATAAATAAATAATTTAATTTCAGTTTATTATAGTGGTAAAAATTTAACACTATACTACCTTAAATACGGTATTACATAGCGTAATTAGATTAGTTAAATTTGGAAAATTAATTAACTATAAATATTATAATATATCACGGGGATATGCTAAATAATACTGGAGGATTTATGTTAACCTATTCTAGGGTTATTGTAAGTATAATTTTATTATTAATTCTTGTTAATTTTTCATTTGCCCAGCCAATGAGCGGAAATTATAATGTGGGGTCAGGGCAAACTTACACTTCATTAACCGGAGCTTCGGGCTTTTTTAACGCGGTAAATACCCGCGGTTTAAATGGTAATGTTACTGCAACAATTACATCAAATATTACCGAAAATGGGAGTGTATCATTAAATCAGTGGTCTGGCGCAAGTTACACCATAACTATCCAGCCGTCAAGCGCATCCGTAAAAACACTTTCAGGTAATGTTTCATCGCCGCTTATTAATCTGAACGGAGCAGATAATTTAACTATAGACGGCAGGTTTGGCGGATCAGGAAGATATTTAAGATTTGTAAATACAAACACCGGGGGTCAGACATTCCGGTTCATAAACGATGCAACAAACAATACAATAACATATTGTATTGTTGATGGTATGAGAGTTTCCTCAAACAGCGGAATAATTGATTTCAGCACTACTACCGGTTCTACCGGAAATGATAACAATACAATTTCATACTGTACAATGAAAGATGCATCCGGAGGTACGCTGCAGAATGCTATAGTATCTAACGGAACTACTACTTCTTCTGCACGTTATAACAGCGGAATAACAATTGCCAATAATGAAATTGCAGATGTTTTCAGAAATGCACAGACCTGTTCAGCAATACTTTTATTAAACGGAAGTACAGATTTTACTATTACCGGAAACAGCATTTACCAGACTACTACACAAACACCTACAAATGCAACACACTGGAATGTGATAAATGTTAATACCTCAGTTGCAAATAATATTGTTATAAGTAATAATTACCTTGGCGGCAGTTCCGCAAATTGCGGAGGTTCTGCCTGGACAATATCCGGGAATGCATCCAATTCCTTATATTTTATCAGAATGACCAGTGTCGGGTCATCTACAGCATCAACGATAGACGGAAATACTATAGCTAATATTAACATTAGTTCAAGACCTTCAAGCAGTGGTGTAGCTTATTTTGGGGGAATAATTGTTGAATCAGGTATCGTTAATGTTGGTACTATAACAGGTAATATTATTGGCAACAATACAGGCAACAGCAGCATAACATTATCTTACAGCGGTACGACTTCCAATATTATTAACAGAGGTATTGTCCATTCTTCAAGAGGAAACATAAGCAACAATATTGTCGGTTCTTTTGATATAGGCGGTACCAATAACCAAATGATAAGGCTGGAATGTATATATTATTCCGGTACTCCGTCTTCCAATATTACTATAAATGATAATATCGTAGGCAGCAGTTCTGTATCAAACAGCATTCAGCAGATTTCATCAACATTTGCATTACAGCTTACGGGAATACATACACAGGTAAATACAATACTTGTTACAATCAGCGGAAATATTGTTTCAAATATGCGGGTTACAAGTAATTCATCCAGTTCAAGGATCAGGGGTATTTACCATAACAGAAGTACAACAGCATCACTTTCAATAACAAATAACACAATTTCTGAACTGTATTGTGCAAGTTCTGCAAGTGCAGATGCTAACCGGTATCCTGATAACACTTCATTGATAGGTTTATTTACCGGCTCAAGTTCTGCGACGCAGACAATATCCGGAAATACTATAAGCGGACTTTACGGCACGGATAATTCAGATTCATACGTAATGGGTTTTGGGTATTATAATAATACAGCTAAAGGAACCTTTGAAAACAACCGTATTTATAATCTGAACCATTCATCCACAACAGGTTCGGCTAAAATATGGGGAATTAATGCATTCTGGGGTTCGTGGAATATTTTCAATAACCAGATTTCTATAACTAACGGAGAAGCAACTGATAATCAGAATTCAGTAAACATCAATAACAGCAAACAAAAAATTAATGACAATAATAATTTAATTCAAATTGATGCATCGGTTAACGAAGATGTTTCAAGAAGTTATTTGAGGGATGTTATTGTTCCAAAAATTGATGCCGATAAGGGTTTTAATAATCAATACACAGACCTTTCAACAAACGGAGTAATAATTAAAGGAATTCATGATGAAGCCGAATTTCCTAGCTTATTTTATTACAACACTATTTATATTGGCGGTTCAGCATCAGGCGGCTCAGCAAGTTCCTGGGCATACGACAGACCTTTATTAGACTGGGCTACAGATGCATCATTAAGGAATAACCTCTTCTTTAATGCAAGAACCGGAGGTACAGGATTCCATTATGCTATAGGCAATGAAGTTGGTTATGAAAACTGGACAGGTACATCTGCTGATTATAATGTTTATATTGCACCCAATGCAAATGCTGTTGCAATATGGGGTTCAACAAATCAGAATATTTACCAGTGGAGAGATTCCTGCTTTGGTGATAAACATACCTGGAGCACAACTACTTCAGTAATTTCAGCATCAAATTTATTTTCAAATATTGCAGCAGGCAACCTGAATATTAATACAGGAAACTGGGAAGCATGGCTGGTTTCAGGTAAAGGTATAGCAATTGCAGGAAGTTCATCAGACTATAACGGAAACAGCAGACCAACTACAGTAGCAGGCGGCTGCAGTGATATTGGAAGCCATGAATTTACAGCTACACCTCCTAATAATCCATCAGCTGCTCAGGATAACTCACCCGGCAGCGGTGTTACTTCTAACTATACATTATGGGGCAGGACTCTAATCACAATCAATTGGGGAACCGGCGGTTCTTCATATCCAAGCAGTGTAAATGTTCAGTATTACTCAGGAGTAAGCCATGCTGGAGTACTTGGCGGCGGTTATTCTAACTCATATTGGTCTATTAATCCAACTGGATTATTAACCGGAACAACTTATAATATCACAATAAATTTTGGCCAGCACGAAACATACAGCATATCATCACCTTCAGCAAATACCAGGATAGCAAAATATAACGGTACATGGGAAGTTTTTTCTACTCCCGGAACAGGTGTTTGGGAATCTGAACTCAACTGGGCTTCAGAGCTTATCACAACCAGAGGTATGAACAGTTTTTCTGATTACAGCTTAACTGATGCTACTGCGCCGCTTCCGGTTGAATTATGTTCATTCACAGCAAATGTAGTTAAACGGCAGGCTGATCTATACTGGACAACATGTTCTGAGATCAATAACAGAGGTTTTGAAATTGAACGAAGAATTTATCAGACTGAGAACAGTAATTATTCTGCATGGAATAAAGTGGGGTTTATTGAAGGTAACGGTACAACAAATGAACAGCGTAATTACAAATATTCTGATTTGAAATTAAGTACAGGTAAATACCAGTACAGGCTTAAACAGATTGATTTCAACGGCAGCTTTGAGTATCATAATCTTTCATCGCCAAGTGAAGTGATAATAGGAACACCGATAGCTGCCGATCTTTTTCAGAATTATCCGAATCCTTCAAACCCGACCTCAAAAGTAGACTTTCAGATACCTTTTTCAGCAAAAGTTACTTTAAAGGTTTACGATATAACCGGTAAAGAAGTTCAGACACTTATTGAAAACGAGCTTGAAAGCGGTTTTTATACAACAGAATTCAGCGGTTCAAGTCTGGCAAGCGGTGTATATTTTTACAGGCTAATTGCCAAAGGAAATGAAGGAAGCTCGTTTACTAAAACAATGAAACTGATTCTTGTTAAATAATTTTTCCATTTTGTTATTTCTCTGCTAGAGGAAAACAATTACATATCCCCCGCAAAAGGCAGGTAATTTACCTGCCTTTTGCATTTATTGTTAATCATTTTAGCTATTTTTAACATATTGATTAAATTTCACTTACAAAAATGATATTATTATATTATTTTTATGAATGGTAATATAAACAATATCAGCTATGAAAACATCAATCATATTTCTAATACTTTTTCCGGCTGTATTATTTTCACAATGGGTAATAAGACCCAGCGGACACCTTGATATTATTTACGGCGTTTCGTTCGCCGATATCAATAATGGAATGGCATGCGGTGAAGCCGGCAGGATTTTAAAAACCGTTAACGGCGGCATGACATGGAGCCAGGTTAACCAGAACAACACATACTGGCTTGGCGGAATTCATATGATAAACAATTCAACAGCCTGCGCTGTAGGATACCCGCAGAAAATTTTAAGAACAACCAATGCCGGCACTGTTTGGTCAGGCCAGGGCGGTACTAACTTTATCCCCTACTATTCTGTCAGCTTTAAAGATGCAAATACAGGTCTGATTTCAGGATATGTTGGTACGCTTCTGCGCACAACAAATGCAGGACAAACATGGGTACAGGTTACAGGAACGCCGCAGGTAAGCCTTAATACAGTAAAGTTTATCGGCGGTAATAATGCTATTGTGCTCGGCTTTTACGGATTAATGATGTATACAACAGATGCGGGTGCTACTTTCACAAATCTTTCAAGCGGTACAACCGCCGATCTGTATGGAATTTCATTTGCAGATGCAAACACGGGATATGTTTCAGGTTCAAATGGCACAATAATAAAAACGACTGATGGCGGAATAAGCTGGGAGGCCCAGACCACACCTGTAGCAAATACACTTAATTCAATTTCATTTGCTGACGCTAACACCGGTAATGCTGTTGGATATTCATCTGTGATATTAAGAACAACAAACGGCGGTGCTGAATGGTACCAGCAGCTTTCACCTATAGGTAACACAACATTTTTCGGCGTTCAGCTTACTTCTCCCCTAACCGGTGTAATTGTAGGAGGTGCAGGTAAAATTCTGTATACAACTACAGGCGGTGACCCGATCGGAATAGAACCAATAAGCAGCGAAGTACCGGAAAAGTTTTCATTATCTCAAAATTATCCTAACCCGTTCAATCCTGTTACCAATTTCGAATTCATGATAGCGGAGCCAGAATTTGTATACTTGTCCATTTACGATGCAATAGGAAGAGTTGTTGAAACTCTCGTTAACAATGAGTTAAAACCAGGCACTTATAAAGCTGAATGGAATGCATCAAATTATCCCAGCGGGGTGTATTTTTACAGGTTAAGTGCGGGAAGTTTT
>LLZO01000133.1 GCA_001567545.1 Candidatus Tepidiaquacellales bacterium OLB5 | reverse complement strand
TTTTAAGAGGATATTCCTTACTTCTAGATTATTATCTACATGTTCTTTTTCAATACTTTTTTCACCCTGCAGGTCTTTATCAATTACATTATGACTGGTAAGCTCTGTAGCAAAATCTTTTGCTTTAATTGTTAATGTCGGCAGAAAATCTGCAAGCGGACGTTTTGCCGGTATGCCAAGCTTCGTTTTCATATCAGATGTATTGTAACCGCCAAATAATGCCCGGTCGCCTTTTGACCTGATAATTGCGAAACCCTTATCATCTACACCTCGTTCATAGATAATACCCGAGAGTTTCTTTTCGGATTTCATCAGTTTTTCGCGGGCAATAACTCTTTCGGATTCAAGAAGTCTTTGTTCAATTAACTCCTGTATCCTGGTTTGAAGGGCAAAGTAAGTTTGAGCAAAAGCAATTTCTGATTTTGCAGAATCGCCGTTTTGAGCAATTAAATAACATGCATACCTTGTTAAAGCATAATCTTCAACTTCCCTTTGTGCCCCTTTGGCAATCCCTATCATTTTGGTGATATCAACGAAATGATCCGCAATATCCTCACCTGCATTTTTGCATGCCTGTTTCGCTTTATCTATTACTCTTACAAGGTTACGCCAATCGGTATAATTGAAGATCACCTGCAAGTCTCTTGCGCTCCAGTATTCAACACTGTCAGTTTCATACCGGGCAGATTCAAACTTTTCGAATAATTCCTTAATTAATTCCTGTTTCATAACTTATTCACAAATATAACAGAAATTTTTTGTTTTTTTTTAGAGACCCGCTTCAGCAGTTTTTTTTGTTTTATACAAGCAGATTTTTATTATATATAAGCATATGCTTTAACCGTACCTACGGAGGAGAACTGCTTGAGAGAGCCCCCTTTGTGGCGCAGGAGGGGGGCACCCATTGGGTCATCTAGATGTATATCTTTAATAGATCCTCTATGTGAGGATATCCCTAAATCTATATTTACAAAATCAAAAGCCTTTACCACAGAGACACGGAGGCACAGAGGCACAGGTACACAAAAATATAATTCAATTT
>LLZO01000132.1 GCA_001567545.1 Candidatus Tepidiaquacellales bacterium OLB5 | reverse complement strand
TTTTTTTATTGGTGTAATTGGCAATCCCGATGAATCGGGATTTCGCTCCGCTTCGAGCGGAGCTCAACTCGCCATTTATTTGTGTTGAGAAAAGTCTGGGTTTCCTGCTTTCAGCGGGATAAACTTACCCCTGGCCGGGCAACAAATATAAAGATTGCTTCCCCAACGGGGTAAACGTCGCTTCGCTCCTCGCTAAAAAGACTTTTAAAGCAGCTCCTTTTTATTTTCCATCAAATTTCCTTATTTTTGTTTATTCAATAATCAAATATAAAACTTATGCCTGACCCAACATTAAATCTGATTCCGGTAGTTATTGCAGGTGTTATAAATATGGTTATAGGGGCTTTGTGGTACTCGCCTCTTGTTATCGGCAAGCTGTGGATACGCTCTATGGGCAAAACAGAAGAAGAAATGAAACAGGGATTTTCTTCTGCTGCAATGGGTTTAACTTATGTCATTAACACAATTGCATCCCTGCTGTTTGCTTATGTTCTTGCTCATATCATTAAGTTCACTTTCACAAATACATTTGCCGGCGGAGTAATGATAGGCTTTTGGGTATGGCTTGGATTTGTAGTAACTACAGTAATCCCCGGTTACATGTATGAAAGCAGGCCAAAGCTGCTGTATTTTTTATTTATAATTTACCAGTTTATTTCAATAACGCTGATGGGTGGAGTGATTGCGATATGGTAAAAATAAAGATAAAAATCATATACAAAAATGATACAGATTATTTTTTTCAGAAGAAAATTTTAACATTTTTGTATCGCAAAACAGATTTGATGATTCTAAAAGAAATGCTCTCTTAAACGAGCGAAAACGGCTTCACCGGGTTTATTTAATAATTAAAAAAATTAAAAAACTCTAAGAAAAACTACTATAAGTCATACATGGGTTGATATGACTTCCGGAAATAAGAAGCCTGGTTCAAATTCGAACTGATAAACAACTTTGCGGAATCACAGTCTATTTTGAAAAAAAACAAATAGGTATCACCTATCAATTAAATGGGATCCTTCCGGGATCCCATTGCTTTTTACACCAATTATCTTAAAAACAGCCCTAAAATTCAGTTTTTATACCCGAAAATTGTGATAAATATCATATTTCCATATGATACAGGTAATAGGATTTTGCAGCGCTCTGTGCCATTTTTGTATAAATTGCTAACCATTTAACCAGGAAAAAAATGGAAACAACAGTAAAAAAAAGCGCCCGCAAGAGAACGAAAAGTTAAGGGCATGGTAGAAATTGAAATTACAAAATGCAAAGGCTGCGAGCTTTGCAGGGAAGCCTGTAAAGAAAATGCCTTAACTCTTTCTGATACAATCAATATTAAGGGGTACAGATATATTATAGCAAATAACGATCTTTGTACAGGCTGCGTTAATTGCGCTCTGGTTTGCCCTGATGCACTTATAACAGTTTACAGGACAAGTCCCAAAAAAGGCGGCAAACGCGAAAATATCACACCTGATAATATCAAAGAAGAAATAAAAGCAATCATAAGCTCGCCGGTTTACAACGATCTAAGCAATATGGATTATATTTAATAATTTATAAAAGTACTGTAATGGAAACTAAATTAATGAAGGGTAACGAAGCAATGGCTGAAGCTGCTATTCAGGCAGGCTGTGATGCATACTTTGGTTACCCGATTACACCACAATCAGAAGTACTTGAATATCTTGCAAAAGAAATGCCTAAACACGGCAGAGTAGTTTTGCAGGCAGAGTCAGAAGTGGCATCAATAAATATGATTTACGGCGCTGCAGGAGCTGGCTTCCGCACAATGACAAGCTCTTCATCACCAGGAATAAGTTTAATGCAGGAAGGAATATCTTATATTGCAGGAGCAGAGCTCCCCTGCTTAATAGCAAATGTTAACCGTGCCGGTCCGGGATTAGGAACAATACAGCCGGGTCAGGGTGATTATTTCCAGGCAACAAAAGGGGGCGGTCATGGCGACTACAGGCTTATTGTACTTGCACCTTCATCTGTTCAGGAAATGGCAGATTTTGTATTTTTAGGTTTTGACCTGGCAGATAAATACAGGAACCCGGTTATGATATTAAGCGACGGCGCAATCGGACAAATGATGGAAAAAGTAACTTTCGGTAAATTTAAACCGAAAAAGGTTGATAAACCATGGGCAACTGTAGGTAAACCTGAAACAAGAGAAAGAAATTTCATTACTTCACTGCATATCAAATCAGAAGATATGGAAAAACATGTAGAGCATATATACAGGAAATATGACGAAGTAAAGAAAAATGAAGTTCGATATGAAGAGATACTGACTGATGATGCAGAATACCTGCTGGCAGCTTACGGCTTAAGCGCTAGAATTTGCCACAAAGCAGTAAATATGCTGAGAGAAAAAGGGATAAAAGCAGGTTTAATTAGACCAATTACTTTATTCCCATTCCCCGAAGAAAGGATTAACCAGCTTGCTGATAAGATGAAAATTATACTGACAGTCGAGATGAATACCGGACAAATGGTTGAAGATGTAAGGCTTTCAGTAAATGGCAAAGTGCCTGTTCATTTCTTCGGCAGGTTTGGCGGAATGATACCTGACCCTGATGAAATAGTAAACAAATTAGAAAATTTAATCAATAAAAATCATGCGCTCTGAAGAACATACATTGGTAGAAGAAGAGCTCATTTCTAAAAAAGATGAGCCTGTTAATAAATCTGCTGAAATAACCAATACTCCGGAATCAATTACTGCAGAAGAGCATTTAATTGCAGAAAAACCAAGATGCCTTGATGAAGACTATGAAATGGTTTATCATAAGCCAAAGACAATGGTGGATGTTTCTATGCATTACTGCCCCGGCTGCGCACACAGTCTGCTGCATAAGCTGATAATGGAAGCTGTTGATGAGCTTGGTATCCAGGATAAAACAATAGGCGTTGCCCCGGTTGGATGTGCAGTATTTGCTTATGATTATATGAATATAGATATGACTGAAGCTGCACACGGCAGGGCATCTGCAACTGCTACGGGAATAAAAAGGCTGCTGCCTGACAGTTATGTATTTACTTACCAGGGAGATGGCGACCTGGCAGCAATAGGTATTGCGGAAACTATTCATACAATTAACCGCGGTGAAAATATTGCAATATTTTTTATGAACAATGCAGTATATGGAATGACAAGCGGTCAAATGGCACCTACAAGCCTCATTGGAATGAAAACTACAACCAGTCCTTATGGCAGGGATGTTCATGAATACGGTGAGCCTATAAAGGTCTCTGAGCTTATCAGCCATTTGCCCGGTTCATTTTACGTTACCCGTCAGGCGGTAAATTCAGCAACTGCAGTCAGAAAAGCCAAGAAGGCAATAATGAATGCTTTTAAATATCAAAAACTGAATAAAGGAACCTGCTTTGTGGAAATTATCGGTAACTGCCCTTCAAACTGGAAAATGACACCGCTGGAAGCAAGCAAATTTATAGATTCAGAAATGATAAAGGTTTTCCCGCTTGGTGATATAAAGCTTCCTAAAGGCGAAGATCTAAAATTATTAGAGGAGGTAAAATAATATGTTGGAAGAACTTATAATTGCAGGTTTTGGAGGACAGGGAGTCCTTTCAATGGGAATGACCCTGGCATACGGCGGAATGCTTGAAGAAAAGGAAATAACATGGATGCCATCTTACGGTCCTGAAATGCGCGGAGGTACAGCTAACTGTATAGCAATTATTTCTGATAATAAAATCAGCTCCCCTATTATTTCTGCGTTTGATTCTGCCATCGTGCTTAACCAGCCATCTATGGAAAAGTTCGAATCAAAAGTAAAACCCGGCGGATTTCTGCTGTATGAATCGACAAATATATCAAAGCCAAGCACAAGAACAGATATAGAAATTATCGGCATTCCAGCAGCTACTGAAGCTGTTAAAATGAAGAATAATAAAATATTAAATATGATAATGCTTGGTGCATATCTGGAAAGAAAACCTGTAGTAAAGAACAGTACTATTATAAAAGCATTATCACAGGTACTGCCGGAAAGATATCATAACCTGCTTGAAATAAATAAAAAAGCACTAGAACGAGGCGCTGAACTTGTTGAAAAAGAAATGATAAGTTTGGGTGAAGCCTTTTAAGGTAAAAAGTATTATTATAAACCCGGTTTAACCGGGTTTTTTTTATATATATTGTTATTTATCAATATCTTACATATCATGAAATATTATGATTTTGTTGACTTATGTCATTTGAGAGAATTAAAAAAATCGGCATTATTGTATAAATTTATTATAAAAATATGAATAAATTTATATTCATCCTGGTACCGGTATTAATAATTATTTATCATTGCGGCAGCAATGAAAATATTGTTAATAATAACAATAATGAACCTTCTGATTATGTAAAAATTTTTACTGCTGAAAGCGGAGTAAATAAATTTGAAGTTTACAGCAAGTCATCTGTAAATTTTATTTACGGATACAATGAACTTGGTTTTAAGGTATTTATAAATAATACAGAACAGAACCAGGGTTTTGTAAAATGGATACCGACAATGTATCATGGCATAGGCGGTCCAAGCCACTCAATACCTGTTCCGGATAAATATAATTTTGATGCGGATAAAAATTTATTTACAGGTTATGCAGTTTTTATAATGTATGATACTGCAGCATTCTGGGCAGCAGATTTTAACTGCAATGACCAGGTTTATGCTGATTCCGTAAATTTTGTTCTGCATTATTCATCCAAAACCAAAATTATCGGCTGGGATAATTCAAATCTGCAGAAAACATTTATGCTGACCCTGATTGAGCCATCTGCCCCAAGAGTAGGTTTAAATACCCTTGATATGATGCTTCATTCAACCATTGATATGAGTACTTATACTGAAATTAATGATGCAGAAATGATGATTCGTCCCTGGATGGAATCAATGGGTCACGGTTCAAGCAATAATGTTGACCCGGCATGGATCTCACCCAGCCAAATACAGGGGAACAGTTAATTTTAATATGGCGGGTGAGTGT
>LLZO01000131.1 GCA_001567545.1 Candidatus Tepidiaquacellales bacterium OLB5 | reverse complement strand
CTATAATTACAGGCAGTGGAACCGCCAGTTTATAGAGCAGAATATATTATTTTAAACGGGAAATTTTCGTACCTTTATTATCCTGAGCACTGGACTACTCTTTCTCTTAAATTTGCGTTCGGAGGCAGTGAGCAGTATATCATGGGCAAAATGAAATACGGCGTTCAGGATAACCTTTACCTCATTCTCAACAGGGATACATTATACCAAAGCCTGATTGATTCCGATAAACCGGTCGAATCTTTAACACTCAACTTCACTGCTAAGTTTGCTGAAGATATTTTTATTCATCATTCAATAATGATGAATATCTGCTGGATTTCCCCGAAGTAAGAGATAGATATCCGGTTAATTTTTTTCAGAAACTTTATAATATTGATACCGAGATCAGTTCATATATAAATAATATCAGACTTGCTGTAAAAAACAATAATTACGAAACAGAATATCTTAATGAAATTCTGCACAATATTCTTGAGCACACTTTCCGAACACAGCTTACAGCATCCAGAAAAGCCGATGAACTGAAATCAGTAAAACGATCAACACGCTTAGAGCTTTTCAACAGGCTGAATAAAGCTAAGGATTACATCGAATCAAATTACCACGAAGCTATAGATCTTGATATGCTTTCAAAAGTATCATCACTTTGCCCGCATCATTTCCTTCGGAAATTCAAATCCTATACTGGTAAATCTCCTTACCGGTATTTAAAAACCGTCAGGCTTGAAAAAGCCAGAATAATGCTGGAATCCACAAATTCATCCATAACTGAAATTTGTATGAATTGCGGTTATGAATCACTAAGTTCTTTCAGCTTTTTATTTAAAAACACATACAAAATTTCACCTGAAAACTACAGAAAAGCCCATAATAAAAAAGTCAATTTTCAAATAATGTGAGAATTACCCTGTCCTTATATTTGTAAAAATTTATAAGGAGGTCTTTTTGCGTTATTTTTCTGGTTTTTTGTGCCTTTCAATGGTTTTAATTTCAAGTTTATTTTTTACAGCAGCACTTTCGTCACAATTTTTTGTGAAAGTAACCGATCCTTCAAACCCGATCGTTGCTGAGCCAACTGCAGGCAATTACATTGGTTCAAGCTGGGTTGATATTGATAATGATGAGCTTCCCGACCTTTATTTCTCAAGGAAAGATATTTTCAAAAATCTGGGTAACGGAAATTTTGTTAAGCTGGTCAACTCTATACCCGCGCAGGGTATAGTACTTGGCAATTCATGGGCAGATTATGATAACGACGGCGATATCGATCTTTTTGTTGTATCAACAGCCAAATTGCAGGCAAATTCTCATCTGTACAGAAATGAAAATAACGGCACTTTTACAAAAATTACAACGGGTGATATCGGTGACTCTGTCAGCAATACAGGCTGGGGCTGCGTATGGGGTGATATCAATAATGATACATATGCGGACCTGCTTATTGTTGCTGCTTCAGGTTTTGGTGGTGTAAATCACCCAAACAGACTGTTCTTAAATAACGGGAACGGAACTTTTATAAGAATAGATTCAACAAATGTAACAGATTCCATAGATGCTTTTACTGTACCAATGTTCAGTGATTATGACCAGGATGGTGATATTGATATATTCATTGGTACGGGTCCGGCTAACAACATAGGAAGCTTCGATTATCTATTCAGGAATTACCTAAAAGAACAGAATGTTCCGTATTACTTCCACAGGATAGATACAGGAATAATTGCAACTGATATAGTTGACGGACAGAACTGGAACTGGATAGATATTGATAATGACGGGGACCTGGATGCATTCCTTACAAATTATTCAACAAGTATTAGAAACAGGCTTTACAAGTGTGAAGGAAACAGGTATTATGTAAAAATGACACAGGCAGATGTTGGTACAATTGTCAGTGATGCCGGTGCATGGCTAGGCAATTCCTGGGGTGATTTTGATAATGACGGTGATATTGACTGCTTCATAACCAATGATGCAGGTTTCAGCCGTTATTACAGCAATAACGGCAGCGGGTTTTTTACACGGATTGATACTCTGGCTGTAAATATTAACGGTCAGACTTACGGAACGACCATAGGTGATTATGACGGCGACGGCGACCTTGATATGTTTATTGCCGGAACCAATATTACAAAAGGACTTTACAGAAATGAAACTGCAAACGGGAATAAATGGATCAATCTCAGATGCATTGGTATGGGTCCCCAAAGCGGCATGACAAATAAATCTGCACTTGGCACAATAGTAAAAGTAAAAGCAGTAATAAACGGAACTCCAAAATGGCAGATCCGTGAAATAAATGCTCAAAACGGATTTAACTCAATGAACATGCTGAATGTGCATTTTGGGATTGGAAATGCATCCGTAATAGATTCAATGATTGTAAAGTGGGGCGGCGGTTTAACACAGGTGTTTACCAATGTTAACCCAAATAAATTTTACAAGCTGATTGAAGGGCAGGGACTGAATGAAATAGTTATCGGGATAACACAGACAGGAAATGAAATTCCCGGCAAATTTGAGTTAAAACAAAATTATCCTAATCCGTTCAACCCCGCAACCAAGATTAGTTTTTCAGTTATGCAAAAAGGTATGATTAATATTTCAGTATATGATGTTACGGGCAGGAAAGTTGATGAGATCATTAACCGGGAGCTTAATACCGGAAATTATGAAACTGATTTTTATGCCGGAAATATTTCAAGCGGTGTTTATTTTTACACAATGACTGCCGGAAATTTCAGGGAAACCAAAAAAAATGGTATTGATAAAATAAATTTATGCGCCTGTTGTTAAATTAAGAGGGCTGTTTTATTTTTTTCAGCGTTAACAAATAAAACGTAATAACAGGCGCATTTTAAACTTACTAAAAATATGGAATTAATTCAGAAAATTTTTCTTGTTGTAATAATTATAATGGCGCTGTTTACTGTTGTAACTGTAACTCATTCGCAAACAAATGAATCACCATGTTCATCCAAAGAAGCTGAACAGTTCGATTTCTGGCTTGGAAGCTGGAAAGCCGAATGGAAAGATTCAGAAGGTAAATCACAGTACGGAAGGAATATGATAACCAAAGGATTCGGTAACTGCGTTATTGAAGAAAATTTTGCAACCGATGACGGAACATTTACCGGAAGAAGTCTTTCAGTTTATAATGCAAGGAAAAATATGTGGCAGCAAACCTGGGTTGATAATACAGGGGCATATATGGAATTTACCGGAGGAAAAGACGGAGATAACATGTATTTGCAGAGAATAGTGACTAACAAAGAAGGCAAAGAGATATTGCAGAAAATGACATTTACGGATATACAGAAAAATTCATTTACATGGAACTGGGAATCCAGCAGTGATAACGGCGGCACATGGACTCTTAACTGGCAGATATTATACAGCAGAATTAAATAAAAATCATTGTTTCTTCGGCTCTAATGCATATGCTGTAACTTCAGATTCAAAACCGCATGTTTTATGAGAAGCATCGCAGAACGGTTTTTTATTGCTTTTTCCGCAGCGGCAAAGTGTAATTATTGTTCTTCCTGCAAGATCAAATTTTGAACCGTTGGCATCAAAAAGCTCATAATCTTCTCCTTCAATTCTGTAGCTTCCGTTTTTTGTTACTGTTATTTTTGTTGGCATTATATTACCTTCCTTCAAGTATCTTCTCAACTTCTGCAAGGCTGGTTTTAGCTCTTTCCATGATCTCCCCTGCCTCTTTCATAACAGCTTTTTTATACTTTTCATCTTCTATCTGTCCCATATTTATTTCTACATTTTTTAAAGCCCCCCAGATTCCTGTTTCAAGCGATTTTGCGCCTACTGCCAGGTCGCTTGCGGAGCTTTGATTGCCCAGCTTTGCAAGCTGAATCATATACTGCCAGCATTCATCAGCAGTGCGCATAACACCCAATGGTACATTAATAGCCTTTTTTAATCCTTCCTGCATCAGCTCTTTGCGGTGTTTTTTCTGTTCAGTTGTATCTTTTGGAAGCTTCATTGCTGTCATATAATCATTGAAAGCATTGGTATCCGCATCAATCATAGGTATTAGTTTTTTCATTCTTTCGTGTAATGGCGGAATAAGCCTTCTCATATCTGCGTCAAGCGTTTCAAACTTTTTGGTACCATAGGTCATCCATCCCATCATTGCACCAAGACCTGCCCCCATTGATGCTATCAGAGCAGATACACTTCCTCCTCCCGGGGCTGATGTTCTTGCTCCAACAAGCTCAACAAAGCTGCGTACGCTCATTGATGCAAGCGGTTCATTTGAGCCTTCGGATATCATATATTCAATTATACGTTTTTCGGGAATAAACGATGATACTGAATTAAGTCCAAGCCTTTCAACAACCAGTCTTATCTTCTGCTTTTCATCAATTATAAATAAGTTCTCTTTTTTAATATAATAATCTGCAGCCATTAACATTGCTTCAAGCGGAATAAGCCCAACCAGCTCGCTGCCGGCAGCAGCAAGATTGAGCTCCTTTGCATCTTTGACACACTCTTCAAACACAATGTGAGGCGGGGTAATTTTATAGTTATCCAGGTTAATTGATACCTGCGCCATATTGTACTCATCAACATACCAGCCGATAGCTTTAATTGCCTTCAGCCTGCCCGGTTCATTTTCTCCCCTGCCCTGCTCACGGATATTAAGCGCAATCCTGTGGGCCTGTTCTTTAGTGCCGAGGATATTAACATTATATGCTATCAGGAAAAATCTAGAGCCGGTAACCATTGCTCCGAACCTGGGATTAAATTCCTGCGGCCCAAAATCAGGTTTCCATTCAGGTTTGTATATTTTTTCTTTAAATCCTTCATACTCCCCAGCTCTTATCTGTTTTAATGCTTTACGGTCCGGATTTGATGAAGCCTCTTCATATAAATAAACGGGCAGCTTAAGTTCATCACCAACACGTTTGCCGAATTTTTTTGAGATCTCAACGCAATCTTCTGTGGTAACACCTGCAACCGGGACAAACGGGCAAACATCAACTGCACCCATTCTTGGGTGCGCACCTTTGTGTTTGGACATATCTATCAGATCATAAGCAGTTTTTGTAAACTGAAAAGCAGCTTCGATCACAGATTCCGGGTCTCCGACAAATGTAAAAACTGTCCTGTTTGTTGATTTACCCGGGTCAACATCAAGAAGGGTTACACCATCAACTGAGCGAACTGCATCAGCGCATGCATTAATGATATTTTCATCTCTTCCTTCTGAAATATTTGGAACACATTCAACTATTTTTCTCATAAATTATAGCAGTTTTAATGAATATATTCACAAAGTTAATATTTATTATTGAATGTTTAAATGTAAGGGAATTTGACTAATTTATTAAAAATTCATGATTTTTTAACTGTATATTTAAGTTTTATCAAACCTGTGGAATATTCTTCACAACCATTATATTCAAGTTTTACCTTATTTTTAATACCATGAAATAACGGGATTCCTTCTCCTAAAATTACCGGATGAAATGCTACGACAATTTCATCCAGCAGGTTCAAATTCAGAAAATCAGCAATCAGTTTCACTCCTCCAACCAGAAAAATACCTTCGTCCGGTTCGTCATTTTTTACAAAGTTCATAATATCATCTATGCTGCAGAAAATTAATTCATTATTTGATTCAGAATATAAATTTCTCTGCGAAGTTATTACAAAATTTCTTTTACCTTTAAACGGAGGATTGCTGTATTGTTTTGAAAAATCATAGGTTTTTCTTCCCATAATTGCAGTTGAAAATTCTTTTTCAAACTCTTCAAAACCATAACTTTGATCCATAAACAGCCAGGAAAGATCATGGTCTTTCCCGGCAATAAATCCATCAAGCGAACAGGCTATATATAATACTATTTTTTTAGACATTTATATTATAAATGAAAATTTCAAAAAAAGAAAATCCCGTTAAAATTAACGGGATTTATCAGTATGAGGAAATGATTCAATTAACACGTTTTACAATATAACAATATATTTATTTCAAAAATTCCGGCTTAAGCTGAGAATCCGGATGCCTGATAACACAGAATTTTCCATTGGTAATTGTTACCGGACCTGAAGTTGACTGGAAAGTTCCTTCGAAAGTCCCCTTAATTTCCTCTCCAACTGCGCCGTATTCTGTAACATTGATATTAATGGTTTTAGCAGCAAATGTATTAAGCGTTTTATATGTTAATGCCCCTGACTGCCATGCAAATGATCCGGTTGTTTTGCCGGGGAATACAAGTGAAAATGAAGTAGTATCCATTGCTGCACAGGTAAGACCAGTAACACTGTCCTTTACGGAATAATATCCGATTGCAACAGCTGACTGGAGCCTGACATATTTGTTGTTATATCCGGCACCGGTTATAACAAAACTGTTTTCACACTGAACCACCCCGCTGCAATTTCTCAGGTTACCCAGATTTAATTCTACAGGTGATGATGGAGTCTGTACAACAGTATCTATTACTGTACCCGAATATGAAGTAAACTTAAGCCTTGCCTGTTTATTTGGAGCAACATAAACCCTGAAACCACCGGTTTGTGTTGGCATTATACCCTGGTTGCGGTTATCCCAGAATACAGAAAGCGTTCCGTAAATATTGTTGCCGCTGCAATCCTTAAAAGTACCTGTTATATACGGAAAACAAGCAAGCTGGCAAAGCGGAACCTGGTAAACCTGGTTCTGCGTTAATGCCGGAATCTGCACAGGTGTGCTTGACATTCCGAAATTCTGAGTTGCTTCAACTGAAATTTCAAATTCAACTCCGGTTGGTACAGTTCTTACATAATTTCCTGCTTCATCAGTAACTGCTATAGTCTGCCCTACTTTTACAACAACACCTGGGATCGGCGTTCCCTGGCAGTCAACAACTTTTCCTTCGACCCTGGTTAAATATCCCGGGTAGTCATTATTCCAGTCAGTAAAGTGGTTAACAGTGCCAACATATTTGTTTCCCTGTTTTGTAGCAGTGCCTTCTTCACGCCATAAGCCTGTATTTTCATCAAAATACCATAGCGGAATAGTTGCAGGAGCTGATGCAACAAGTGATGCAGGAATAGTTGTAGTTATAGTTGATGGCTTTCCGCCGGTCACGTTTAATTTTTCTCCTGAAGGTGATTCCATTTCTACTTTTAAAATTCCGTAAGAAAATAAAACTGCATCAGATGAATCGCTTCTTCTTGCCATCATATCGCCTCCTGCAACTGTTTCAGAAAATTTTACATCGGTTGGATCCATATATACCACAGACATATTTACCTGTCCGCTGTAAGAAGTGCCATCACTTTTTACAACAGAGCCGGGCTGGATTTCAACTTTCGACCCGTTGGAAAGATCTGCGCTGCCGCCTGTAGTTGAGTTGATGGAGTGTGTTATGGTTTTTTGCATCATTGTTATTTTTTAAAACTGTAGCACCGGATTTTGGAAGCTCGCCGCGTGTTGCAGTAAAAAATCCGCTCTTTTCAGCTTTTACAAATAGCCTGTTTGCAGGAACTGTAATGTTTGTGAACATAAATTCACCGTTAGATCCGGAGGTTTTTACCTGGCCGTATGCTGTTACAGTAGCACCCTGAACCGGTTCGTTGCTTTCATTCACAACAATTCCTGAAATGGTTGTAGTTATGCTTCCTCCATTATTGTTCGGAGTATTTGGAGTAGTGATGCCATCTTCACTGCATCCATAAATTGCCAGCAGCATGATAACAAGATTCGCAAATAAAATGATTTTTAGTATTTTGTTCATTAATATATGGTTTAGTTAGTTGATTAATTTTAATGAACAAAGATAATCTTGCATGACCGATCAAAAAAAACGAAATTATCCATAAATTTAAAGCCGATGGGGTCAAAATTGGAGAAATTATGCAGAATAATTCAAATTTTAAGGTTTTTTAAGAAATCTTTAAGGACAGAATATTAAAATAGGGATCAATGATAAATAATTTTTCCGTTCTTTATTACAGTATCAGCCTGATTAATTCCAAAATGATAAAGAATATCACGGTAATTTGGTGTATCAAAATTACCATATCAGCCTGTTTGCCAGCTTCAATGCTTCCGGTATAATGAGAAATACCAAGCGCAGCTGCAGCATTTATAGTTACTGAATTAATTACTTCCTCTACATTCATTTTAAGCAGGTGAACACCCATGCTCATAGCAAGCTGCAGATTTTCGCTCATAGCGCTTCCCGGGTTAAAATCAGTTGCAATTGTAACCGGAATATTTTTTTCAATCATTTTTCTTGCCGGTGCATAAGGTATTTCCAGAAAATATGATACTGTTGGGAGCACACAAGCAATTACTCCTGTTCCTGTCAAAATATTAATATCAGAAGGTTTCATTACTTCGAGGTGGTCAACAGAAAGAGCTCCAGAATTTACTGCTGCCTTTATTCCTCCTATTGAATAAAACTGGTTTGTATGCAGTTTTGGTACCAGACCGAATTTTTTGCCCTGCCTGAAAATTTTTATTGTTTCTGCAGGTGTAAAATAATTTTTTTTCACAGAAAGCATCGATATAAGTCGCAAGGTCATTTTCAGCGATTTTGGGTATCATTTCATACAGGATCTCATCAATGTATTCTGTTTTGGTTTTATCTTTCGGGAATGCATGAGCACCTAAAAACGTTGCATAAATATCAACTGGAAGCTCCCGGTTAAGCTCATTAATCACTTCCAGCATCTTGAGTTCATTATCACTGTTTAAACCGTATCCTGATTTTGCTTCCAGGGTTGTTACTCCAAAAGTGACTGAATTAATTATCCTTTTTAAAGCAAGTTCCTTAAGTTCCTTTTTTGATGCTTTCCGCACAGCTTTAACTGTACTTGCAATACCACCTCCGGCTTTTGCTATTTCTTCATAAGTGCTGCCGCTGATGCGCATAGAGTACTCATCAGCTCTGCTGCCTGCAAATACAAGGTGTGTGTGTGAATCAATAAAACCGGGAAGTACACATTTGCCCTTTGCATTAATTTTTCGGGTAACAAGATTTTTTAATTTTGCGGGAAGTGTTTTGCCAAGCCATTTTATCTTACCGTTTTCGGTATAAATGCTTGCATTTTTAAGCAGGCCAATTTCAGACTGGTATTTGCCTGCTTTGAATTTTCTGCCCCTGGTATGACAGGTTACAATCTGTGCTGCATTTTCAATTAATAATCCCATAATTACAAATATAATTTACATAATTGTTAAAAGTAACTCATTTTAAGCAATGTTAATTCCTGTAATTTTTAAAATTACAGTTAATTAATCTATTTATTTCAGTAATGATAATTAGTATATTTCCTCAATTTATGGAAACTATAAACCCGGTATATGGCACAGGTTATCTGATTCAAACCAGGATAATGCCTCCAAAACTGCAGGAAAATCTTGTGATCAGAACAGGACTGCTGGATGAAATAAATTCTTCATCCGGCAAAAAACTTATTTTGGTTACTGCTCCATCCGGATACGGAAAAAGCTCGTTAATAAATGAGTACCTTGTTTATTACAAAAAAACAGCGGCTTGGGTTCATTTAAACCGGGAATTTAAGAATTTATTCAGCCTTCTTAATTATATTACTGCATCACTTAACAGGTTGAATCCTGAGTTCGGCAGTAACTTAACAGAGCTGATCAACCTTTGTATCAAGGAAAATAAAAATTTCGCCGGGCAGGAAAATGTAATAAGCGAATTAACAGGAAGATTTATAAATGAACTTGTTTTCAGTTTCAGCAGTGATGTATTTATTGTTCTTGATGATTACCATGAACTGGATAATAATACTGAAATAAACAACTTTCTTGACGGGCTAATAAAAGAAATGCCGGATAATATTCATTTCATCATATCTTCCAGAGAAATTCCCGGACTTAACCTTGCATACTTAGGTTCCAAGCAGGAATTGAAACATTTAACATTAAATGAACTCAATTTTAACAGTGAAGAAATTAAGCTGCTGGCAAATGAAATTTATAAAAGAGAGCTCCCCGAAAGCAGTATTGAGCTGATCTATACAGTTACTGGAGGATGGGTTACTGGCATTCATCTTGTTATTCAGTCAGCTGATTTTTTTAGTAATTCCGGTATACTTAATGATGTACTTCCTAGGAATATTTACATTTATTTTGCTGAAGAAGTTTTCGGCAGGTTAAAGGATAGCCAGAGATCTTTCCTTCTTAAAACATCTCACCTTCAGGGTTTTAATGAAAATATCTGCAATAACATTCTTGATATAACTGACAGCAGAGAAATTCTTAAAAGCCTAATGGAAAAAAACATTTTTCTTGAAGAAAAAGGTGTTATAACAGAATCAGGAAGCGTGGAAACTGATTACAATTATATACAGCTTTTTAAAAATTTCCTTGTAAAAAAAAGCTGCCGAAGAACTTGATAAAGAACAGCTGAAAAGCCTTATAAATAAAACCGCAGATTATTTTTTATCTGTTAAAAATTATGCTTCAGCAATAGATCAGTATATAAATGCCGGTAATTATAAAAAAGCAGCCGGACTGCTTGATAATATTTTCAGGGAATATTTTGACGGCGGCAGATTTGATAAGCTGGCAGGCTGGATAAATTCTTTGATCAATGAAAACTGCGGGAACACATGCATGTTGAACTATTACAGCGGGCTTCTTGCAAAATATCATTATGGAAATCTTGAAGATGCAATAATATTTTTTGATAAAGCTTTAAATAATCCTGTTTCCTCTGCAGATGAAGACCTGAATCTGACTATAACACTTGCAAAAATGGAAGTGCTGATAAACCAGGGCAAAACAGATGATGCGTATAATGAGCTTGAAATGCTTGAAAATAAAAGTTCAGGTGCAATAAATAAAGCAAAAATATATTATTTCATCGGTCATATTCATTTTCAGCGTAATGATAATAACAGCGCTTTAAATTATGCCAATAAAGCCCTGGATATTTTAAATGAATCAGAAAACAATACACTGAAAGAAGATATATATAACCTCCTCGGAAATATAAATATTACCAACGGAGAGTTTATAAAAGCTATACATTATTACGAGCTAACCCAGAACACAACACAAAGCCTTCAGAAAAAACTGGTAGTAAACGGAAACCTTGCAGTTTTATACTCAAGATCTGCAAAGTTCCGGAAGGCTGAAGAAAGCCTGAACAGGACAAAAGAGCTTCTTAAATTCCTGAATTCACCGATTTTTGAAATTGCGGTAAAAATGTCTGAATATACTATACTTTTTGAAGCCGGAGATTATAAAAATGCATTAAATACTGCAGAAACGGTTAACAGGCAGGCGCTGAAAATTAAAAACTATCTTTATATCAGCTTAAGTTACCAGTTCCTATCAGAATGCAGTTATTACCTTAAAAACAGTGAAGCTGCAGACAGTTATACAGCCCTTGCGCTGAAATATATTAACCGTGATACCGGTTCGGAATCAGTTTTATTTGATCTTATAACAATAATTAACAGGTTGAACAAAACAAATGCCGAAAGTCTGGTTCCTAAAATAGAGGATGTAATCAAATTTCTTGAAACGAACAATTCTAATTATGATAAAGCAATCGCTCTTTACTATCTGGCTAAATGTTATTTTTTATCAGGCAGCGAAGCTGCCTCAGCAAAATACATTAATTTAACATTTAACTTAGCCAGGGAAAAAGGCTATGATGCATTTTTTTTCAGGGAGTTTATGTTTGACCCGGAATTTTTTGAATTTGCTTGTAAAACCTCCGGATTAAACAAATTTGAGTTTTTAACACCAGGCGATTCTTTAAATGAAACCGAACTGATCTCAACAGAACATAAAAAATCTGTAAATCATTTTATTGAAAACTGTTACGTTCTTAAAATGTACCTGTTTGGCGGATTAAAATTTTTATACAGAGGAAAAGAAATACCTGAAAACAAATGGATAAGAAAAAAAAGAAAGCTGATATTATGTTACCTGCTCCTGGAAAACAATAAAAGGTTAAGCAAGGACAGGATTGTTGATATATTCTTTCCGGATACACCGCTTGAGAGTATTGATAATACATTTCACCAGGCAGTTTCAAATATCCGCTCTGTTTTAAAAAGCGAAACTCCCGGTAAAACCAAAGAAAGCAAAAAAAAGTACCGGTTCTGATGGCGATCTTTTGATTTATGAAGATAAAACACTTGCTATAAACAAACCTGGTGAGTGTTATATAGATCTTAGTGATTTTAATACTGCAATTAAACAGGCTAGTTTAACAGATAACAAGAAAGAAAAAATAAATTTTTTTAAAAAAGCTGCAGAGCTTTATTCAGGTAATGTGCTTGAAGGTTATTATGAATCATGGTGCGAAGAGCTTAGAGAACAGTACAGGGAAAAATTCATTGCAGCATCAGAACAGCTCATTTTGATGCTTGAAGAAAGAAGCTTAAATGAAGATTTGATTCAATATACAGAAAAACTTCTTCAGTATGATAGATTAAATTTATCAGCCTTTAAATCATTAATAAAACATTTCATAAAAACCGGAAACAAAGCCAAAGCCCTGAAATCTTATGAAAAATTCAAAAAAGATTACTATTCTTCATTTGAGGAAAACCTGCCTGAAAAATCTGTCAATGAAATAGAAGAATTGTTTAATTGAATTTCATAAAACACAAAAACCCTTAAAAATTTAATAAAAATAAAGAAAATCGTTTTTTTTTCAACTCAACATCTGCTGATAAGGTTTCCGCTAAGGTAACTGAAAGGTTAAAATTTAACTTTGTAACAGGTTTAAATAATTAACCACAAATAAAAGGAGTATAAAAATGAAAACAACAATATTAAAAACCCGCAAAGCCTTAACAGTTTTATTTCTTATCATTGCATCAATCTTAACTGCATGCAGCGATGAAAGCAACTTTATGTCCTCATTTACTAATGAAACGGTAAATGCAGACCTTCCGCCTTCATCAATAACAATTGAACCGTACTGGGAAGGAAATGTTCTTGTGTTCAGGCTCAGGAATAACTCCCGCGATACAATTGTAAATGATTTCCATGTACAGTTCGATTCAACTGTAAAAATTACAGGGTGGATAACAATGCCTGGCTGGCAGATAGACCCGGCAACTACCGATACTGCTAAAGGAAAAATCGGGGTTAAAAAAGGACCGCAGGGGCAGAACATTCCTCCAATGGGCGGTGTTGGAATACCGATTGGCGTACAGATAAAATTCACAGGTGTAACAAAAAAGAATCCGCGGCAGTGGTGGGACTACACCTGGCAGGCTACAAGAGACGGTATTGTTGTTAAATCAGGAATGGATGCTTTTCCGCCAAGATAAAAAATAATAACTATCTTCTTTAAACTCAAAACCTTCGTAATCTTGCGGGGGTTTTTTGTTATTTCATTTAATATACTTAAATTATTTTACGATCCGCATAAAATGTTTCACGTTATTTTTTATCATCAGTCCCGATAAATCGGAATTTCAGAATTAATGACAGCGATATGATTTTTTGTATCCCGCCGAAGCGGGATTTTTTTTTAATTTGTTTTTTTTATTTTACTAACAACATCCTTCTGGTCTCAACAAATTCATTGGTAACAAGCTTATAGAAATACACACCTGATGCAAGTGAATACCCATCAAAATCAATTTCGTATCTGCCGGCTTTTATATCACCGCTTATTAAAGTTTCTACAACTCTGCCCAGTACATCATAAACCAGCAGTTTAGCATTTGTATTTTTAGCAATATCAAACTTTATTTTGGTTATAGGATTAAAAGGATTTGGATAGTTTGTATATAGCTTAAATTCTCCCGGAATTTCATTTGATACCGGCTGAATTCCTACCATTGCAACAACATACTGGAATCTAGTTGGCGGCGCAGTTGAGCCGGGTGGTGTTACGCCGCTTCCGCCATCAGGCAGTGTTACCATTTTTGGGGTTGGCAGTGCAATATCCTGTGCTGCAAAATAATACTGAACAGTTGTTCCTATGGCGCTTCCGGGTATCACAAATGAAAATGTATCTAAATTAGCTGCGGTATAATTAGCAGCAGTAAAAGCTGACCAGGTTGTGCCTCCGTTGGTGCTTTTCCTGTAATAAAGCAAAGGTGCTTCATTTGTCCAGTTCCTGATAATACCGTTATCTGTTATTTTAGCTTTCATGGTAATATCCGTACTTAATGAAGTCATTGTGAACGGCTGAGTATGCTGAATTACAGGCGTCCAGTTATCAAGTTTGCGGGCTGAATCAACTGCCAGCGATGCATCTATAATACCCCACCCCATCTGGTTGTTTGGAGATGAAGAATTGCTTGCAAACTTCTTTAATATACCCATTACCTGTAACGGCGTTAAATTTTTATTCGCAGAAAGCACCAGTGCGCATACTCCAGATGTTAACGGGCATGAAAATGATGTACCGCTGCCCGAGGAATAATTATTCCCTGTTGTAGATGCATAATAATTGCTGCTGCCCATAGCCATTACATCGGGTTTAATACGCGGCGGGTTATCTGTTGTTGGACCGACAGAACTGAAACTTGACCTTACACCTGATGAAGTAACTGATCCAACTGTTAAAACGCTGTCACCATCTGCTGGTCCGCCCAATGTATTATGTGTACTCGAGCCGTCATTTCCGGCTGAATTACTTACTAATATACCTTTGTTTACTGCAAGATCAGCTGCAATAGTTATTGGTAAAGTATTACCGTTCATATCCTGCCAGGTGTAACTTGTGTAACCAGGGTCAAAATCGAGATAACCAAGTGAACTTGTTATTATATCTGCGCCAAGGCTATCTGCCCATAAAGCAGCGCGGATCCAGTTATCCATTTCAACAGGGCGTTCTGTAGGGTCAACTTCTGTTCTGCCCAGAATAAATGTAGAGCCGTAAGCGGGACCAACCATTTTTCCCGGCTTATATCCGCCAACAAGGCAAAGCGTTGCTGTGCCGTGTGAGTGTCCCGTAAGCGTAGGTGTATTATTCTGAAAGTCATATGTAGATTGTATCTTCATCGGGTAAGTTGTAAAAGCTTCGTGCGTCAAATTTGAAAATCCGGCATCAAAACTTGCTATCATAATCCCCTGCCCTCTGATTCCCTGGTTATGTACAAGATTAACTTTTATCTGTGTTATCTGAGTTACAGCATTACCTGTTCCGTAACTCAGTGTATCTGCAAGAGGGTCATCATTTGGATTAATGAATACCGGGCTTACATCCGATGATATTTCATTATCTTCATTTTTTATAACAAATCTTTCAACAAGCTCTATACCTTTTACAAAATCATAATTGGCAACAGCGGTAATCTGTTCGCGGTTTGCTTCAACGCTCATGCAGTTAAGCCATTTTATCTGGTGCCTAACTTTTACAACATTTGCAGCAACAGAATTTACGTAATTTGAATAAAGCGGCACATCGGTAAAATCCAGAAGCTGACCTGCAGGTTTAACTTTTAAGCGGCGGTCTAAAGAACGCTGTGAAACAATTGAAAGCGGGTCGTTAAGCTTTGACATTGCATTGGGACCTTTATCTTTAAAGTAAACCCACACAATGTAATTTCCTCCGGAAGGATTATCAAGAGCTTTTGAAAGCATATTACCGATCTTATTTTCAGAGGATTTGAAGGATAAGAACGAAAGGGATAAAAATGCTGTAAGCATTAAAAAAAGAAAAGTACCGTTTCATAACAATAATAGATTTATTTCAATATAGTCCTGTAAATTATTTAAATATACAACAATAAAAAAGAGAATTTTATCCCAAAAATTAATGTAAATAGTTAGGTTAAATACGTTATATATAGGGGTAAATACAGAGATTTACCCCATATACCCTGCTAATTTCATTGCAGTAAAAATCAAATTTCAGTAATTTTGTAAATTACAACAAATTAAAACCAACCGAATGGCTAAAGGCTTAAACATTCTATATTGCACCAGCGAAGTTATGCCCTACAGCAAAACTGGCGGTTTAGCAGATGTATCAAACTCATTGCCGCAGGAACTAAATGCAGCAGGTCATGCTGTGAGGATTATTACGCCAAAATACGGTCCGCTCGATGAAAGAAGGCTTAGAATATACGAAATTAAGCGTCTTACCAACATAGAAGTCCCGATTGGTGATAAAATTGCCATCTGCAATATAAAATCCTCATTTATTGTTTCTCCGAAAGGTAAAGTACAGGTATTCCTTATTGAAAATGAAGAATATTTTGGCAAGGAAAGTCCATATGTTGATGCAAAAACCGGAAAAGACTATCCGGATAACGATGAACGGTTCATATTCTTTAACAGGGCAGTTGTACAGGTACTGGGTCTTCTTGGATGGCAGCCTGATGTAATTCACTGCAACGACTGGCAGACAGGATTGATACCAGCATACATAAAAACAATTTATGCCAAAGACCAGCTTCTGCAAAACGTAAAAAGCATTTTTACAATTCATAATATCGCTTTCCAGGGTTTGTTTCCCCATTCTTCATTTTTAAAAAGCGGGCTGCCTGAAAATATATATAACGAAGAAGGAGTTGAATATTACGAAAAGTTCAGCATGCTTAAAGCAGGACTTGTTTACAGCGATGCAATTACAACTGTAAGCGAAAACTACGCAAAGGAAATTGCTACAACCCATGAATACGGGATGGGTTTTGAAGGATTGCTTAAAAAAAGGAAAAAAGATCTTTACGGAATACTTAACGGTGTTGATTATACTGTTTGGAATCCGGAACGCGACAGCATAATTCCGTTCCGTTACACCTCCAAGGAGCTTCCCTTAAAACGCGAAGATAAAAAAGCGCTGTGCAAACACTTTGGCCTGGAATACAATGCTGAAACCCCCATGATCGGTATCATTTCACGGTTAAGCGAGCAGAAAGGTTTTGATATAATCCAGAAAGCAATGCCTGAGCTGATGAAGGAAGACGTTCAGTTTGTTCTGCTTGGCTCAGGCGATAAAACATTCCAGAAATTCTTTGAAGGGGTAAAGAAAAAATTCCCTAAAAAAGTAGGCGTACATTTCGGATTTTCTGAAGAACTTGCACATTTAATTGAAGCCGGCAGCGATATGTTCCTTATGCCTTCAAAATACGAGCCCTGCGGACTGAACCAGATGTACAGTTTAAAATACGGAACAATTCCAATTGTAAGAGCAACAGGCGGACTTGCAGATACCATAACGGAATATAAAAACGGCAAAGGCAATGGATTTGTATTTGATAAATATGATTCAGCAGAGTTGATGAAAGCAATAAAACGCGCATTAAAACTGTATACAAACCGTGAAGAATGGATAAAGCTGATAAGAATAGCAATGGCAAGTGATTATTCATGGGAAATATCTGCGAAAAAGTATATTGATCTCTACAGGTCAATTATGAAAAAAAATTAAAATAATTATTTGCATTTACAGAAATATTATTAGGACAGACAGTAATGCCTGTCCTGTTTTTTTAAATCATCGTATTATTTTAATTTTCAATTAAACATTCAAATTGAATAAAGCATTATTTTTAGACAGAGACGGAACAATATTAAAGGAAGTCGAAGGCAGTTCACCTGAAACTTTAGGATATGTTTTAAATGTTGAACAGGTAGAGCTGATAGATGAAGCTGCAGGAGCAATTGCTGAAGCAAGGAAGCTGGGATTTAAGATCATTGTTATAACAAATCAGTCAGCTATTGCACGGGGCTGGATAAGCCCGAATGAACTGGAGAATATTAATAATAAAATGTTTTCACTTCTTATAGAATCTGACCCTGAAGCAAAAATTGATGCCTTATATTTTTCACCATATCATAAAGATGGTACTGTACCTGAATACTCCAAAGAACACAGATCGAGAAAACCCGGTACCGGAATGATTGAACAGGCATGCTATGAACATAATATCAGTATTGATGGTTCATATATGATAGGAGATGCATTATCAGACATGCAGACCGGTGTAAATGCAGGTTTACACAATATTTTAGTTTTAACCGGATACGGTAAATTGGCTCAAAGGAAATGTCTTGATGAAAATGTAAAAATTGACTTTATTGCAACAAATTTATCTGAAGCTGTTAAATTTATATCAAAAACAGACGAAAATCAGCAATAAACTGATTGGTGATGTGTATTTTTTCGTCATAAATTTACCGAAATTAAGATTTTAAATGACATTAAAAAATTTTAAAGCAGTTTTATTCAGCCTTCTTGCAGTTGTATCCCTCTCTTTATATACAATAGGATGCGCAGATGAACCTTCTTCACTTGGTTTAAACTTTCTTCCACCCGGAGAAACAACAGGGGTTAGGATATTTGATTCGTACATAGATACGATGCCTATCAACTCGAATAATTCACGGTATTATGTGAATACATCCGGTTCAACAAACCTGCTTGTAGGCAAAAGCGGAAGTTATGAATCAAAAGCGTTGCTTAAGTTCACAAATATATCTGATGCGTATGACAGCGCTACAGTTGTATCTGCAAAAATGTATCTTTATTACAGGAATTACTTTTTTCCTAATACTATAAGCGACTCACTTGGGCAGATCGGATTTGATGTATATAAATTGCTGGACTCATATGATTTTTCAACCATTACCAATGATTCGGTTTCATCAGGTTCAATCGGGAATGTATCCCAGGGTGTTTTTTCAGGCACTCCGACTGCAGACAGCCAGGAAGTTGAAATTTCATTGAATACATCAATGGTTAAAGATTGGCTTGAATATGCTGCTGATACTACCAGAAGTGCAAAGAATTTTGGTATTATACTTTCTCCTAACGGTTCAGCTGCAAGTATTAAAGGATTTTATTCATCAAATCCTAATATTCTAAGTACCAGCCTGTATCCTAAACTGGAAGTGATTTATACCAAAAATGGAAATACTGATACATTCACAACAACTTCATCTTCATTTATTTCGCTTTCAAATGCTGTTATCTCCACCTCTCCTGAAACATTTACACTGCAGGCAGGTGTAAGTTATGTTCAGCAAATGATTTTTGATTTAAGCCATATTCCTTCCACTGCTACCATAAATGATGTTCAGTTATTTCTAACACTGGACTCACTGAATTCAAATTTTTCAAATCAGTCAAATTTTACAATACTGGGGCAGTTCATTAATGATTCCGCAGGTTTAAAAACAGATCTGTTTGCTTTTGAAGGCAAACAGGCAGGAAGCCAGTATTATATGATGAGGCTTGTTAACGTTGGTTCTCCATCACCTTTTGCTCGATGGCTGACAGGAGCTGCAAATTACGGTCTTCTGCTGTTTTCAGGCAACCAGACTATTAACCTAGACAGGTATGTATTTTACAAAGAAACAGCATCAGACCCCAATAAAAGACCAAGGGTTATTATAAAATATACCCCAAGAGTTACACCATAAGAAAGTTTACTGAAAAAAATGACAATAAAACCGGTTAATAATATTATTAAAAAGCTCTTCTTTATTCTGTTCATTTTTACCGGAACAGGTTTATATTCACAGGTTGATAAAAACGGAGGCTCAATATATTCGCTATTCGGGCTTGGTGAACTTAGTTATTCATCAAGCAACAGAACAGATGCTATGGGCATTATGGGTATTGCACTATACGGCGATTATACAAATCACTTTAATCCTGCTGCGTGGACACGGATACAGTCAACATCATTCACTTCAAAATTTAACCTTGAAAGCATTAAATCTTCTGACGGAACCAATACATCAAAAAGAACATACGGTAATTTTGAGGGATTTGATCTTTCTGTACCTTTTAACAAAGGAAACGGCTGGATTGTTAACCTGGGTATAAATAATTACAGCAATGTTAACTACGATACTTATTTTACCGGGTCTGCCGACGGTGAAAAATATACACAAACTTACAGCGGCAACGGAGGTTTAAGCAAGTTTAATATTGGTTTTTCTTATATTATCTTCAGGTATCTCAGCTTTGGAGCACAGTTTAATTATGCTTTCGGTACAATTAATAAATCAGTGAATATAGATTTCGAGAATATCAACCTTTTTGATACAAGGAATTCTTCATCAAATTCAATTTCAGGTTTTTACTTTAACAGCGGGTTAATATTTCACGGGTTTGGCAAGCTTTTCAAAAATAAAAAACTGGATAATCTGACACTGGGTGCAATGTTTATTACACCGGCTGAATTTAGCTCGGACCTGAACGGAAAGTTCAGCCGGGCGACAAATATTACAGATTCGCTTGTACTATCAAGCGGCAAGCTGAAAATTCCGCTGGCATTTGGTGTTGGTATTGCAAATACTTTCAACGGCAAACTTACTGTTTCAGCAGATATGTTTTATCAGATATGGGACGACTATACTTATTACGGGTCACACCCGGCTGAAATAAAAAACAGTATGAAATTCGGAGCCGGACTTGAATATACTGCATCAAGAAAACTTGAAGATCCGTACTTTAGCAGGATTTCTTACAGAATTGGTGGAAGCTATACTTCAGAATACCTGAAGCTGAACGGTGAAGATATCAATACTATAAGTATTGGGGCAGGAATTTCTCTGCCGATTGGCAGTTATAATTCGCTGGATCTGTATGCAAAGTATAATATAAAAGGAAAAGAAACCAATAACCTGATAAAAGATGAAGTGTTCCGGTTCGGAGCTTCAGTAAAAATTGGCGAATTCTGGTTCCTGCGTCCATCAGATGATTTTTAATTTAATTTATATTTATAAAAACTATTCTATAATTTTACATTAATATGACTCACTTACAGGATTTCGATCCTCAGATCTACAGCGCTTTAAGGCATGAGCTTGAAAGACAGAATGATAAATTAGAGCTGATTGCTTCCGAAAATTTCACCAGCATTCCTGTTATGCAGGCAATGGGTTCTGTTATGACAAATAAATACGCCGAAGGTTACCCGGGGAAAAGGTACTACGGCGGCTGCGAATACGTTGATATTGCCGAAAATGTTGCCCGTGACCGCGCTAAAGAGCTTTTTGGAGCTGAATATGCCAATGTTCAGCCTCACTCAGGTTCACAGGCAAATATGGCTGTATATTTTGTTTTAGTTAAACCAGGCGATAAAGTTATGGGTATGGATCTTTCCCATGGCGGACATTTAACTCACGGTTCACCCGTAAACTTTTCCGGTAAACTCTATAATTTCACACAGTACGGAATAAACCCTGATACAGAAATGCTTGACTATGATATGATAGAAAAAGTAGTTCTGCAGGAAAAGCCTAAAATGATTACTGTTGGCGCAAGCGCATATTCAAGGAACATTGATTACAAAAAATTCAGGGAAATAGCAGATAAAGTAAATGCATTCCTGCTGGCTGATATTGCTCACCCGGCAGGGTTAATTGCCAAAGGTCTGCTGAACGACCCTATCCCGCACTGCCATGTTGTAACTACAACAACACATAAAACACTGCGCGGGCCGCGTGGCGGAATGATATTGATGGGGGCAGACTTTGAAAATCCGTTCGGTCTGACAGCTCCAAAATCAGGCAGGGTAAAAATGATGAGTGAGCTGATCGATTCTATGGTCATACCCGGTGTTCAGGGCGGTCCTTTAATGCACGTAATAGCAGCAAAAGCAGTTGCATTTAAAGAGGCTTTGGAAGGTGATTTTAAAAAATACGCTGAACAGGTTATAAAAAACGCCAAAGCAATGGCAAATAAACTGATCTCTTTTGAATTTAAGATCATTTCCGGAGGCACAGATAACCATTTAATGCTGATAGATCTGCGCAACAAAAACATTACTGGCAAGCAGGCACAGGAACTTTTGGATGAAGTTGGAATAACCTGCAATAAAAATGCTGTCCCGTTTGATGATAAAAGTCCGCTCATAACAAGCGGAATCAGGCTGGGAACACCCGCTTTAACTACCCGGGGAATGAATGAAAAGGATATGGAAAAGGTTGCAGAAATGATAAATGATGTTATAAGTAATCCCGGAAATGAAGATGTTAAAAAGAATGTAAAACAAAGAATTGATGATCTGACAGGCGAATATCCGCTTTACCCTGAGTTATTTACCTGGTAAAAAATTTTAACAATGATAATACCGTTCATCACAGAATTAGCGGCTGAAACAACTGATAGTACGGAAGAAACCGGTCTCAGCAGCACTGCCGGTAATAAAGATAGTTTATTATCCGGGAATAAATTATTCAGTCTTAAATTCCAGTCTATGATGAACAATATGGAAGAGAGCACATCCAGTCCTGAAAATAATAAAGTCAGTGAAATAAAGCCTGATACTGAGTTAAGTTTCAGTGAAAAATATGACCTTATCTTAAAACGCATCGAAAAAGAAAGATTTGAAAGGGAATTACTAGCCGGCAGCAGGTAATATGTCAGAAAAAAATATAATGCCTGATGAAAACCATCCCGGTGAAATGAGCTTCTGGGAACACCTGGAAGAACTTAGATGGCGGCTTATAAAAGCAGTAATTGGGGTTGTTTTAGGCGGAATAATTGCAGCAGTATTTATTGATTACATAATGAATGATTTTCTGCTGGCACCGGCAAAACAAACCGTTCCTCCGCTTGAGCTTATTAATCTTAAACCATACGGCCAGCTGGTTCTTTATTTTGAAGTTATACTGGTATGCGGAGTAATACTAAGTGTACCGAACCTGTTTTTCCAGCTTTGGAAATTCATTGAACCCGGGCTGCTTCCCGGGGAAAGAAAGTATATATCTTCGATAGTAGTATTTTCATCATTGTGTTTTTTAGGCGGCATAACCTTTGCATATTTTGTAATGCGTCCTACGGCTTTAAAATTTTTTGCGGCTTTTGGAACTCAGGCTATTACTAACAATATAGCTGTAGATGAATATTTCAGCTTTGTTATTTCGGTTATGCTTGCTGCGGGGATTGTATTCGAGCTTCCAATGATTTCATTTTTCCTGTCTAAACTCGGGATATTAACACCTAAATTCATGAGAAAATACAGGAAACACGCAATAATTATAATTTTAATACTGGCAGGTTTATTAACTCCAAGTCCTGATATAACAAGCCAGTTATTACTTGGTGTTCCTCTGCTGATTCTTTATGAGATAAGCATAATAATATCAAAGCTGTCACAGCCTAAAAATTCTGTTAATGTATAAAATTTACAATGGATCTTGATCTTAAAAAAATATCACAACCTGTAGAAAAAGAGCTGGAAGAATTCCGGGTTCATTTCCGTGAATCAATCCGTTCAAAAGTTGCACTGGTTGACCTTATCAGTAAATATATTCTGAGGCAAAAAGGTAAAAAAATCCGCCCTATCCTTGTATTGCTTTCTGCAAAGCTTTGCGGTGAAGTGTCACCCAGAACATATACGGCAGCTACACTGGTTGAAATGCTGCATACTGCAACATTAATTCATGATGATGTTGTTGATGATGCCAAAACAAGGCGCGGCCTTGCTTCGATAAATGCAGTGTGGAAAAATAAGATCGCAGTTTTAATGGGTGACTTTATGCTTTCGCGCGGATTGCTGCTGGCGCTTGAAAATGATGAATGCGGTTTCCTGAAAATTACCTCCCGTGCTGTTAAAAGAATGAGTGAAGGAGAGCTGCTACAGATTCAAAAGAACAGAAAATTTGATGTAAATGAAGAAACATATTTCAGGATCATTTCTGACAAAACTGCATCACTTATCAATGCATGCTGTGAGCTTGGGGCAGCAAGTACATCCAGGCAAAAAAGTGAAATAGAGCTTATGGGCAGGTTTGGAGAAGATCTGGGAATTGCTTTCCAGTTAAGGGATGACCTGCTTGATTATATTGGCAAGAAAAAAATTATGGGAAAATCATCGGGCAGCGATCTTAAAGAAAAAAAATTCACGCTTCCGCTGATACATTCATTAAATAATTCAACTAAAAAAGAAGCAAAGGATATTATCAATCTTGTTAAAAACGGTTCATATGCTAAAAGCCGCGGTATTGTAATGGATTTTATCAAAGAACATAACGGGATCGAATATACGATTAATAAAACTACGGAATACTGCAATTCTGCAAAAAATAACCTCAGTACATTTAAACCGTCTGAAACCAAAGATACTATGATCAGGTTCGTTGACTTCATCAGCGAAAGGGTAAATTAGTTTCAGTTAACCAATATGCCTCAAAAAATTACAGCAATAGTAGGAAGACCGAATGTCGGTAAATCATCTCTTTTTAACCGCCTGGTCGGTTCTAAAATCGCTATTGTTCATGATATGCCCGGTGTTACCCGTGACAGGAACTATGGCGAAGCCGAGTGGAACGGGAAAAAATTCTTTTTAATTGATACCGGCGGTTATGTGCCCGGAAGCAAAGATTTATTTGAATCAGCTATCCGTGAACAAGTACAAATATCCATTGATGAAGCTGATATTATTTTATTTGTTGTTGATGCAAAAAGCGGCTTAACTCCGTTGGATCAGGATATTGCAAAAATCCTCAGGAAAGAAATAAATAAAAGTGAAAACATCCACAAAAAGGTAATACTTGTAATAAATAAGGTTGATAGCAGCAAGGATGAATCTGGCAGGGAAGAATTCTTCAGGCTGGGACTTGGTGAACCTGTGGAAGTTTCTGCAATGGTAGGCAGAAAATCCGGCGACCTGCTTGATAAAATTACTGCTGATATTTCGGAAGAATCAAATGAAAACGAAAGCAACACAATAAAATTTGCGATCATTGGCAGGCCAAATGTCGGTAAATCATCTTTAACGAATGCATTGACTCAATCAAACAGGAACATTGTTACAGATATTCCAGGTACTACAAGAGACTCTACCGATACTATTATTAAATATCACGGCAAAGAAATTACACTTATAGATACTGCCGGATTGAGGAAAAAATCCCGCATTAAACGCGCAGAAAGCCTTGAATATTTTTCAGCTTTAAGAACACAAAAAAGTATCGAGCGGTGTGACGTTGCAGTATTTGTGATAGATGCAACTACTATAATCAGTAAATTATCAAAGTTTGCCGACCCGGCTGATGCAATTTTTAAGCTAAGCCGCGAAGATGTTGAAATTATCAACAAGGCTGCTGAGTGGAAAAAGGGAATTCTGATTGTAATAAATAAATGGGACTTAGTTGAAAAAGACAGTAAAACTGCCAAAATATTTGAAGAAAAAGTAAAGGAACATTTAAGAACATTTGATTATATACCATTCATTTTTACATCTGCAGTAACAAAACAAAGAGTATCAAAAATTATTGATTCTGCATTAAAGGTTTATGATGAACGCGCTATGGAGATCCGCACAAGCGAGCTTAATGAAAGAATCCAGCCCTATATCAAACAATTCCCGCCCCGTTCAAAATCCCATAAAGAGCTTAAAATAAATTACATTACACAGCTTAAACATTCTCCACCGGTTATTGGATTCTTCTGTAACCTGCCCGGTGAAATTGAAGTTAATTACAAACGTTATCTTGAAAATAAGATAAGGGAAGAATTCGGATTTACAGGAGTACCGTTAACATTAGTATTTAAAGCAAAAAATAAAGAAAGGGATGAATAAAAATAATTACAACTTATCCAACTTTAATTTATTTTATAAAAAGTAGCACAGACATTCCTGTCTGTGCATTATCACTATAAAAATAAACTTTCATTAAAATACCAGCCAATATATGTCCATGTATTTTCAGTTATTCCGGCTTTTATCGGATTATTAAACATATATTGAATTTTCTGTTCCAATTCTTCTTCATTTCTGATTATTCTATCCATTGATTCATTCTGCCAAATACTGCCGCTTTTATTTCTTAATTTATTGATTCTGTTCGCTGAAACTCCTTTAATTCCTTTCATAATACCGGAAAGAGTATATTCATCTCTTCGCTTAAGAATTATGCGTGTATGGGTATTCATAACAACGGCACAATAGAGATCATAAAATAAATTATCACCTTCAATTAAATGATTTTTTACTAAAAAAATTTCAGATTCATTTAATTTTCCATGAATTAAATTATAAGTTATAAAGTAAATAGAATCAGGCAGTATCCAATGAGGTAAGATTCTCCTGGTAAGATTTACCATTATTTTAACTAAGCACAGACAAGAATGTCTGTGCTACTGGTAAATTTAAAAATTTTTTTTAACTTTATAATCCCTGCTTATAATTTAATTTACAACTATTTCATGGTCTAATTCATCATCATTTACAGCACCTGCTCTCACCGGAAATTCACTTGCAAGAATCTCACCCATTTCATTAATTAAGGCAATCACACCGGCTGAATAATTTTTACTTCTGAATTCCTCTTTAAGCTTTGCTTCCATTTTGTTCCACGTTTCATCGGGAATTTTTGCATAAATCCCTTCATCTGCAATTATATCATAATATTTTTCTTCAAAAATAATAAATATCAGAATTCCGGTTCGTTCTGCAGTTTTATGGACACCCAGAGTTTCAAAATCTTTCATAGCAAGCTCATGATTGCTGTAAAGCTTTTCCAGCAATGTTTTTTTATTCCTGAAGCTGAGAACAATTTCGCCAACTGTGCGTTTTTCAACTGCATCAGCGGCAAACTGAATTTCTTTCAATTCATCTTCAGAAAAATAATTATTTATCCACTGCTTTTTTGCCATTAAATTTTAATTGTATTACGTTTAATTATAATAAAATTATTGCGTATTGTTCATTGTTCATTGCATTTTACTCATTGTAAGCTACCAGGAACCGCTTGAACCTCCACCGCCGAATGAACCACCGCCGCCGGAAAATCCGCCGCTGCTCCACCCGCTTGAACCCGATGACCATCCGCTGCCGCTGCCACCGGTAAACCACCAGTTACCTGACCTGCTTTTTCCTTTGTTCCGGCCGAATATTCTGCTGAAAATTGGCAAAATAAATACAAAGATAAAAATTATCAGAAATATTATTATCGGAAACGGAATACAGCAAATACCTCCTATTGGATCTTCATTTGAAGATTCTTTTTCGGCTGTATATTCACCTTTTGTAGTTTTTATTATTGCCTCAACCCCGGCATTAATTCCTTCAAAAAAATTACCCTTTTTAAAATTGGGGGTTATTTCATTTCTGATGATCTGGCTGCAAAGGGCATCTGTTAAAGCGCCTTCAAGTCCGTATCCAACTTCAATTCTCAGCTTTCTGTCATTTTTGGCTATATATAAAAGGACACCATTGTTTTTATCTTTCTGCCCTATTCCATTCTGTTCAGCTATTTCATAAGACCGGTCTTCAACTGAATTTCCGTCCAATGAAGGCTCCATCCACACAACAACCTGGTTTGATGTTTCCTTTTCAAAAGCCGCTAGCTTTTGTTCAAGTGAATTTATTTGTACTGAATTTAATGTAC
>LLZO01000130.1 GCA_001567545.1 Candidatus Tepidiaquacellales bacterium OLB5 | reverse complement strand
ATCTGTCATCCAGCGCAATAAAATATATCAGCGGCTTTGCCGGCTCTCCGAAAGTAAATCCGTTCTTTTCAGCAACAATCAGTATTCTTTCAATACCGCTGCCGAAACCCACTCCGGGACACGGTTTGCCTCCAAGCTGTTCAATTAATCCGTCATACCTTCCGCCCCCGCCAATTGCATCCTGTGAGCCAAGCTCCTGAGATATAAATTCAAATGTTGTATCGGTGTAATAATCCAGACCTCTTACAAGCCTGAAATCAATTTCGTAATTTACATTAAGCTTTGTTAGCTCATTTATTACATTATCAAATCTTTCTTTCGATTCAGTTCCAAGCGTATCAATAATTTTTGGAGCACTTTCAGTGATATTCCTGTCATTTTTATCTTTGGAATCAAGTATCCTTAATGCATTGGTTTCAAATCTGCGTTTTGATTCATCAGAGAGGTCATTTAAATAAGCTGATAAATAATTTTTAAGCTGCTGAATATAATTTTTTCTTTCTTCTGATTTACCTATTGAATTTATCTTAACTTTAAAATTATTTATACCGCAGCGGTTATATACTTCCTTTGCAAGCAATATCAGCTCAACATCGGTCATATAGCTGCCTGAGCCGAGAATTTCCCCGCCAAACTGAGTGTGTTCACGGTACCTTCCGGCCTGCGGCTTTTCATAGCGGAACATATTTGTGATATAATACAGCTTATGCAGCGGGGCTTCGCTTATTAAAGAATTTTCAAGGAATGCCCGCATTACAGGGGCAGTGCCTTCGGGGCGAAGGGTTATTGAGTCGCCGCTTTTATCGGTGAAAGTATACATTTCCTTGCCAACAATATCAGTTTCAGAACCAACTCCCCTGTTAAATAAGTCGGTATATTCAAATGTCGGGGTACGAATCTCTGAAAAATTAAACAATTCAGTAACTTCCCTTATGACACGCTCAACATAGTGCCATTTATGAATATCTTTCGGTAATATATCCTTTGTGCCCTTAGGCTTTCTGAAATTCATATTTTCCTTAAAATTATCATGCAATATAATTTTAGTTATCGGTAAAATCTATGAAAATATAAAGATATGCTGTAAAATCAAAATTATTGCTGAATAATGATTTTAAAATTATATTAACCGGGATGTTTAAGCAATATACTATTAGTTAATTATAAAAAAATGTATATTTGCAAATAATTAATAAATATGACTGAAATAAACAAAAAATACATTACTGACGAGAATTTGAATAAAATTGCAGTTCAAATTCCAATTGAAGAATTTGAAAAACTTGAAGACATTATTGAAAATTACGGGTTATCAAAATTAATAGAAGAAACAGAAAATGACGAAGCCCTGGATAAAGATGAGGCAATAAAGTTTTACGGGAAGCTGGATAAAAATGTGGAAGATTAATTACAAAAAGATTTTTCTAAAAGAATTATCCAGATTACCACAAAAAATCAGAACAAAAATTGAAACTTTAGCATTTGAAAAACTAACATCTGAAAACCCTTTTGATAATATTGACTTCAAAAAAATGACAGGTTATAAAGATAAATACAGGATCCGTATTGGTGATTACAGAATAGGGTTAACAATCGATTTAAAAGAAAAAATTATTACTTTAAACAGAATAGCACACAGAAAAGATATATATAATATATTCCCATGATAAAAGCCGTAGTATTCGATCTTGATAATACTCTCATTGATTTTATGAGGATGAAAAATACCGCTGTTGAAGCAGCTACCAAAGCTATGATAGATGCCGGGCTGGAGTTTCCCTATGCAGAAATAAGGGCAAAAATTGATGAGATATATAAAGAAAAAGGGATTGAATACCAGCAGGTATTCGACCAGCTGCTGAATCATTTCATTGGCAGGATAGATTACAAGATACTTTCAGCCGGAATAGTTGCATACAGAACAGCACGTGAAGCAGAGCTGAATACATACCCGCAGGTAATCCCCACCCTGGTAAAGCTGATAAAAATGGGAATAAAGCTCGGTGTAGTAAGCGACGCTCCAAGCAAGGAAGCATGGCTAAGGCTAACATATATCGGACTTCATCATATGTTCGACGCAATAGTAACATACGATGATTCGCGTGAGCGAAAGCCCTCGCCGGTACCGTTTAACCTGGTACTGCAAAAGCTGGATGCAGCTGCAGAAAATGCTCTGATGGTAGGAGACTGGGCTGAGCGTGATGTTGTTGGAGCTAAAAGCGTGGGAATGAAAACAGCATTTGCAAAGTATGGTGATACTTTTGATACAAAAAATCACGGTGCAGATTATGAAATAAACTCAGTTGCCGAGCTTGTTGAGATAGTACGGAAGGAAAATAAACCTTGATTAACATGATTAACATTATTTTTTTCGAATAATTAACTTTTAAAAATAAATTAAAGATGTCAGGGCTAAAGCCCGGATATTTTGTGTATCTTGACCCCGCCATAAATGGCGGGGTTATAAGATATCACAAAACTGAAAATTTTACTTGAATTTATTATCCTTTATTTAAAAGTTGTAGTTTGTTGATTTTGTTTGATTCGATTTTTATATTTATTAAACTATCTAATAACCCCACCCTTCAGGGTGGGGATTAATGGAACAAATTAACACGGGCTTTAGCCCTGATTAAAATATGTCGTATGTTAAAGTCTGGATTCACGCAGTTTGGGGAACAAAAAATCATGAAAAGTTATTAACAAAGGATATAAGAAGAGTTTTATTTCAACATATTAAAGTAAACGGTAAAGAAAAAAATCTTTATATTGATCACGTTAACGGTTATTTTGATCATGTTCATTGTCTCTTCACTTTAAACGCAGATTTAAGTTTATCCAAAACATTACAGTTAATAAAAGGTGAAGCATCTTTTTGGGCAAATAAAAATAAGCTGGTTCAACCAAATCTAGCATGGGCTGATGATTATTTTGCAGCTTCGGTAAGTGAATCAATAGTTCCAAAAGTCAGAGAATATATAAAAAATCAGGAAGAACATCACAAAAGTTTGACATTTAAAGAAGAATTTGACAGATTTATTGAGAAATTTAACTTAAAGCATCAGGGCTAAAGCCCGGATTTATGGTATAGTCTTAATCCCCGCCTTAAAAGGCGGGGTTAAAAGATATTAAGATTCAAATATATAATTCTTTGAAATAGTATAACCTGAAATATAAAGTGGCGTTAAAAGATATTACGTATTAGATTTATGATTATTGAGATTTTTTCCTGAATTCAAAATGGGATTTGATGAAAATGATTAAGGTTGCTTCATATTTTTTCTTTAAATAAAATATATTTTATTAACCCCACCCTTCAGGGTGGGGAGAAATGAAAAAAACTAATGAGGGCTTTCTCCGAAGGAGATCCCCGCCTGCGCGGGGATAAAATGTTATGATAAAAGGCGTTGGAATAGACATAATAGAAGTAGCGCGGATAAAAGGCATTATGGAAAAATA
>LLZO01000129.1 GCA_001567545.1 Candidatus Tepidiaquacellales bacterium OLB5 | reverse complement strand
GTAAGGGTAGAGCAGACAAATACAAAAGGCGAGCTGCTGACAAATACCCAGACATTTAAACAAAGTTACATTGATTATTTCCCGTCTGTAAGCCTTTCGCAAAAGATTGGTGCAGGGAACCAGCTTCAGCTAAGCTACAGCAGGCGTATAACCCGCCCCAATATCTGGCGTATGAACCCGTTTTACAGAAAGTGGAGCCCTAACTTTGCAATGGTGGGCAATCCCGAACTTAAACCGGAGTACACTGATTCATATGAATTAAGCTTTATGTTCTTTAATAATATTGCAACAGTTACCCCGCTGCTGTTCTACCGGCAGAATCACGGGGTAATTTCAAGTTATAATTACCTGCAGGATTCCAATATCACCGTAACAACATTCAGGAATGCCGAAGGTTCAAAATCATACGGTATGGATCTTCTTATAAATTCCAGGGCATTGCCGTGGCTTAACCTTAACGGAACGTTCAGCTTCTATAATACTAAATTTGATGCTGACCCGATGTTAACTGACTATGCTGCAGAAGACGGCTTTTCGTGGAAAGCAAATGTAAGATCTACATTTACTTTCACCGGTCTGTTTAACCTGGAGCTGTACTATTCCTATACCGGTAAAAAAATAAATGCGCAGGGAACCGAAGAGCCTACACAGAATTTTGATATTGGTATCAGCAAAACATTTTTGAATGATGCATTAACTTTAAGCTTAAGGGCTAATGATATATTTAATACTGTTGCATTCGGGCAGGCAGTAAACACTTCATCATACAGCCAGGTATCAAATCATGACTGGAGCTCCCGCCAGGCATCGCTTAACATATCATTCAGGTTTGGCAATACCAAGGATTACCTGCAGAAGAATAAAAAAGTAAAACAGAATCAGAATGAAAAAAGCGACCAGCAGGACGGCAACCAGGGCAGGTAATTAAAATACACTAATTAAATTGTAAGGGGGAAAATTTATAATTTTCCCCCTGAAATTTTACCCTATGGAATGACTTAATAAATTTCACTGTTTATTACATTAAATTAATGTAAATTTGTATAATTATAAGTTTAAGGAGTAAAAATGTTCAAAGCAAACCTCTCAAAATTTCTGATTTTCGCTGTTTTTTGCGTAAATTTAAGCATTTTTGCACAGGATGATATTACTGCTCAGGATGTAATCCAGAATGTGCAGAATGCTTATAAAGATATCACCGATGCTAAAGCATCGTTTTCACAGACAATAAAATTCAATAAATCAAAGTCGCAGTCATCAAGCGGTACGCTTTATATTAAAAAGGAATCAAAGTACCGCATCGAAACCGGTTCTCAGACTATAGTAACAGATGGCAGCACGTCATGGTCTTATACGCCATCAAAAAAACAGGTTGTAATAGATTATTACAAGGAAACCGGAAATACATTTTCACCTAACAAGTACCTGTTCCAGTACCCGGAGAATTTTTACAGTGACTTGACAGGAACAGAAAAAATGAACGGCAAGGATGTATATGTGCTTTCCCTTAAACCGCGTGAAAGCGGTTATGTAAAATCAGCTAAGCTGTGGGTTGGCAAGGATGACTGGATTATCAAAAAGATATATATTGTGACTGATGAGTCAACTTCAACATATTCCATTAAGAATATACAGACCAATATCGGGGTAAGCAATTCAAAGTTTACATTTACCCCGCCTGAAGGCACTGAAGTAATAGATATGCGTTAAAACTAACAGGGTTAAATTTTAATTTGAGCCGAGGCAGGAAACTTAATATCGTAATCAGCACCTTACTGCTGGCTGTGTTCCTTTACCTGGCATTCAGGAATGTGAACCTTACAGAGCTTGTAAATATTCTTAAAACTACAAATTACCTTTATGTATTTTTAGGAATGTCCATCGGTGTGTTCGGCGGTTCTGCACTTCGTGCAAAACGCTGGGGCGTTTTAATGGAGCCTGTTAAAAAAGATATCCCTTTCAGCACTTTATTTGCCACTACTATTATAGGCTATATGATGAATAACCTTTTTCCGCGTTCCGGGGAAGTTGTAAGGCCGTATATGCTTGGCAAGCGGGAAAATATTTCAAGGGCATCTGCATTTGCAACAATTATAGTTGAGCGTATTATAGATACTGTGATGTTCCTGCTGATGTTTGGTATAGCTTTAATATATTTTAAGGACAGGATTACTGATTCAATTCCTTCTATTGGATCTGCTGTAATAATACTATCGGCAGTTATATTCCTTATGCTTGTATGGATACTGTTTATGATGATAAAGCCCGATACCAGCCTTAAGCTTGTGAAGTTCTTTACTAAATTCCTGCCGGATAAGCTGCATAGCAAAGTTGATGAAATATTCTCTTCGCTTCTGCATGGTTTCGAAGTATTAAGGAAACCGTCGTTGTTTATACGGATTGCAATATACTCATTGCTTATCTGGGCTGCTTATCTTATCAGTACATATGTTCCGTTTTATTCATTTAATATCCTTACAACCGGCGAAGGCACAGGTATTTTAAGGGGATTGTGGGATGCTAATCTTTTACTTGTATTGATAAACGTGGCTATGTTCATACCTTCACCGGCAGCCACCGGGCCATATCATTATATATGCAAAGTCACACTTGTTAATATGTTCATGGTATCAGAGCCCGCTGCCCTTGGTTACGGCACAGCTACTCATGCAATGAGTTTTATCCTGTTCCTAGCGGCAGGTTTGTTCTATTTTATTAAATACAATTATAAATTCTCTGATATAAAGCAGCAGTCTGCTGCACAGTAAAATTATGAAACTTGGAATTATTGGTACAGGTTACGTTGGTTTGGTATCCGGCGTATGTTTTGCAGAAAACGGCAATAACGTAATTTGCATGGATGTTGATGCAGCAAAAATTGCCCGCCTTAAAAAAGGCGACCCGGTAATTTATGAACCCGGGCTGGAAGAGCTTCTGCAGAAAAACATCGCAGAAGGAAGGGTTGAATTTACCACAAGTCTTAAAGATGTAATACAGAAAAATGACGTAATATTTCTCTGCCTTCCCACACCACCGTATGAAGACGGCTCTGTTGACTTAAGGCATGTTCTGGATGTGGCTTCAAAGATGGCAAAGTATATAAATAAATATAAGGTAATTGTCAGCAAAAGCACCGTGCCGGTAGGCACATGCGATAAGCTTAAAAAGCTTATCGCTTCAAAGACCCGGGTTAAGTTCGATGTGGTTTCAAATCCGGAATACCTTAAGGAAGGCGCTGCTGTGACTGATTTTATGTCTCCCGACAGAGTAGTTGTTGGCACAAAAAGCAAAAAGGCTGCAAAGATTATGCAGGAGCTGTACAGCAGCTTTATGCGGGTCTCGGAAAGATTTATTCTGATGGATGAACGCTCAAGCGAGCTTACCAAGTATGCGGCAAATTCAATGCTTGCATTAAGGATTTCATTCATGAATGAGCTGGCAAACCTTAGCGGAATTGTTAAAGCTGATATCAATATGATTCGTAAAGGAATTGGCTCTGACCCAAGGATCGGTTCCAGCTTTCTTTTTCCCGGTGTTGGTTATGGTGGAAGCTGTTTCCCCAAGGATGTAAAAGGGCTTATCAATACCTCAAAAGAAAAAGGTTATGAATTTAAGCTGCTTAAAACAATAGATGAAATTAATGACAGGCAGAAACTGGTAATGGTAAATAAAATGCTTAAGCATTTTAAGAATAACCTGAAGGGTAAAACCATTGCTGTCTGGGGACTTTCCTACAAGCCCAGAACAGATGACCTGCGCGAAGCACCGGCATTGACAATAATATCCCGGCTGCTGGAGCTTGGTGCAAATGTAAATGCATTCGACCCTGTTGCAATGGATAATTTTAAGCTACTATACGGCAAAAAGTTCAGCAAAGTAAAGCTGTTTAAGGATAATTATTCCGCATTAAAAAATGCTGACGCGCTTGTACTTGTAACGGAATGGAATGAGTTCCGCAGAATAGATACTGAACGTATGAAAAAACTTATGAAGCAGCGCGTTATATTTGATGGCAGGAATATTTATGATGCAGATTTTATTCGTAAAAATGGCTTTAAATATTACGGCATAGGCTTTTAATATCAGTATTATGATTTATGTACCCGGGTGAATAATTATATATACCCGGGTATTTTATGAAATTTATACTCTTTTTTAAGTGTTTGTTATTTTATGTACATTCTTAATTATCTGATAATATTATCATTTTTCTTTTCATCATTGGTTTATTCACAAACCAAAGATGAACAGATCTTAAAAGGTATTGACCACGTTTACCGCCTGCAGTTCGATTCAGCCAGCGGCATATTCCAGGGGTTTGTGAATTCGGACCCGAAGGATCCGACAGGATATTTTTTCCTTGCTATGACCGAATGGTGGAAGATCTACCTGAATAAAGAAGACCGCTCAAATGATGATAACTACCTTGCTAAAGTTGACCAGTGCATTAAAGTATGCGAAGAACGGCTCGATGAAAATGAAAATAATGACTGGGCAGTTTTTTTAATGGGCGGAGTAGTTGGATACCGCGGTTTTATGAATGTGATGCGCGATAACTGGCTTAAGGCAATTGATGACGGCAAACAGGGTCTGAACCTGATACAGAAAAGCTATGAACTGAACCCGGGAAATAAGGACGCTGTGCTTGGACTCGGAATATATAATTATGCGGTTGATTATGTTGTTGAGCGTTACCCGTTCCTTAAAGCAGTGCTGTTCTTTTTCCCCAAAGGCAACAAGGAACTGGGTTTAACCCAGTTAAAGGATTGCGCAGATAACGGTAAATTTTCAAAGACTGAAGCAACAGTAACACTTGCATATATTCACCTGTCATATGAAAAGAACTACCTTGAAGCAATTAAGTATGCACAGAAACTTGTTACTTTGTACCCGGATAACCCTGTGTTCGAAAGATTCCTTGGAAAGTGCTACGTAGGTCTTTATAATTACAGCTCGGGTTCAATTCTTTATAATAATATGATCATGAAAGCAGACAGCAATAAAGCAGGTTATAATAACAATTACATCAGAAGAGAGGCCAACTATTATCTTGGGGTCTGTTTAAGCCGCACGGGAAATACTGATGAAGCGCTTAATAAATATAACTTAACAATTGAAATCTGCAAAACACTGGAAAAAGAAGGAGAGGAATCACCATATTATGTTTTTTCAGTATTGGGGATTGGTGTAATATATGAACAAAAAGGCAATAAACAGGAAGCTATAAAATACTATGACCGTGTTTTGCAAATGCGTGATGTTGAAAACTCACGCGAAACAGCACAGAAGTTTAAAGATAATGCTCTGAAGTAAAAATTATTTTTTTGCTGCTATATGAAAAGATGTGACCATATATACTTCCCTGAAATCTGCATAACCAATCGTAATACCAAACTCATTTTTAACCTGTGTATTTCTAAACAGGTAATCCCTTTTCATCTGTCCGTATTTGGAATAATAATCATACATAACATAATCATTGTTATATGAATTTATCCGCTGAGTTTTGATGCAGCTTATGACGGATGTATCCAGATGGTAATTTTCAAAGGCAAGATATTTTTTATTTATAGTAAACGTTCCGAAATCCTTGAATAACCACTGAAAGCCACTTGTCACAGGATATTTTAATACTATTACTATCGGACTTTCATTTATGAAAGTATCACCAGAGGCAGAAAACAAACCGGTATAACCTGCAGCAAAGCTGCTGAGCTCATTTAAAGAACTGAAAGATCTTCCGGCAGAGCTTATTATCGTACCATTTGCAGGACGGTACGGGAATGAAACATTGGTACCGCCGCGGTAACCGTAGCATATCATTGAATATTCGTTTTGAGTATAATAGAATCTTGATGCAGTTGTATCTCCCCGGAACTCAAGTTTATCATAAATAACTTTTACTTCGCCTCCAAGAGGTATAGTTGTATCATACATTATTTCACTGTAACCGTAACCTGTTAAAGGATAACCAGCAAACCGGTACCTGATTGAGTCAGGTCTGATATTTTCGGCAGAATATGTAAGAGTATAGCTCCAGTTGCTTCCGTCAGTGAACGGGTATTGAAAGTCAGATGTATCAACAGGCTCAGGCGGATCAGGATTATTGATCACTTTATCATCGCTTCCGCAGGAAGCTAATATAAACAGAGCTAATATTGCTATGAAGGACTTAATTTGGAAAGTAAGTGATTTGTTCATAATATATTCAAGAAATTACGGTAAAAAATTTTTTGAATCTGAAGATAATAAGTGCCGGAGCTTAGCCGGCACTTAAAAAAATTTAGCTGTTACGGAATTATTAATTCCTGCCCAACCTGTATTTTATCGGGGTCAGAAAGCTTATCTTTGTTGGCATTAAAGATATCCATATATTTATTTGCATCGCCGTAATACTGTTTGGCAATTTTGCTTAAAGTATCACCTGACTGAACAACATATGTACGTTCAGTTTTTCCTGCTCCTCCGGCTGCGCCTTCCATTCCGGCTCCGCCGGCAATTCCTTCTTCATTTGACATTTTTGTTTTCTCCTTATTATATTTTATATATGTTTTTACTGTGAACTAAATTCATTTTCAAATGCCTCTTCTAGAGTTATTGCTTCAATTTTTCCTGAAATTCTATCTAAAACTGATTTTCTTAATATTAATGCAACTTCTTCTCTTACCTCAAGTCCTTCATCAGGATCATTATCTTCAATTTCTTTATCGATATTCATTAATTTTTCTAATTAGAAAAAATAAATGCTGTTTTAACAAACCCCAACTGTCCGGCTATCGCCGAACAGCCACCCCTCTCAAGAGGGGAATTGAACTAGTTAAAAATATAACCTACATTTACCCTGTGAGTGCTGCCAACTTTGCCCAGGGAGTTAAGCGAATAATCGAACACATACTTTTCTGCAAAGCGGATGCCAAGCCCGGTTGAAAATCCTGATATACCAAGCGATGTGCCAAGCTTCATATCCTGGCGGCTTTCGTTATCATAGCCCAGGCGGGCGGATACATAATCGCTGAAAATAAATTCTGCCCCAATTGAAAAAGCCTTAAGGTGCTGGATAAGCTTTTCGCGGCTTTCGTTAAGCTTGGCAAATGTTACATTAAGCTTTACCGGGGTATGCTCAAGCCGTTTGGAAAATCCTACCCTTATATCAAGCGGAAGCTTTTCTTTGGTTTCAATGTATGAGCTTAACTGTGAGCCCAGATTGTTAACCCCGAAGGCAAATGATAACTGCGATTCAGTTATATGATACTGCAGTCCAAGATCAACTGCAAAAGCAGATGATTTATATTCTGCAATTCCTGAATAAATATACTTAACGGTAATGCCGTAATTTATTTTTTCGTAAATATAGTTGCCGTATCCTACTGAAACCATCAGGTCGTTGGCGTTGAATGTTTCGCCGGTAGGCGTGCCGGATTCATCTGCGCGGTCAAAAGAGCCGTAATCAAAATATTTTATCCCGATGCCGAACCATCCGATATCTTTATACTTCTGCGCATAGGCAAGCGTGCCGAAGTTCATATCAAGCAGGTACTTGCCGAAGCCGGCAGATACTTTGCTGTTTGTGATCGTGCTTAAGCTTCCGGGATTATAAAACATAGCATTGGGGTCATCGGAATATGTATCGAATGCCCCTGCAAGCGATGATGCCTTTGCCCCTGTTTCTACTCTCAGGAAATCAAATGCCGGTATTTCACTTTGCGCAAATATGCCGGATGAAAATACCGAAACAAAAAATAAGGCTGATACTACAAAGATTTTTAGCATTGTTTTGATCTTAGGTTAATTGCTGAAAAAAAGCTTTAAAAAGTAGAAATTTTCGGGGATTTTTTGATTAATTGTTTAAAAAATACAGTAAATTATGCTATAATATCTCAAATTTATCGTATTTATTTTTAAAGTCAAGCCACTCCGTATTACAGGATTTCACCGAAGCTCCCGCAGGTCCTGCTGCAGCTTTTT